>NZ_JAGGQS010000047.1:0-19927 GCF_018613175.1 Bacillus sp. ISL-47
CATTTATCTAGGTTAGTCTATTTTAACTCCTGGTTTTTTAGATGGCAACGGAAGAGGGAAGGAGAGAAGGGCAAGCATACAATTTGGTGATGAACCAAACTTCCTGTAAACTCCCCAATATTTTCTTCAAAAAGCTACTTGACGACTATTTTCGCTGGAACTTCCTCAATATCGTCTTCATAAGAGCTCTATGGCGACCAAAAATGCTGCAACCTCCACATTATCGTCTTCATAAGAGCTCTATGGCGACCAAAAAAGTTGCATTCTCGACATTATCGTCTCCATAAGAGCTCTATGTCGACCAAAAATGTTGCATTCTCCACAATATCGTTTTCATAAGAGCTCTATGACGAACAAAAATGCTGCATTCTCTACATTATCGTCTTCATAAAAGCTCTATGACGACCAAAATTGTTGCATTCTCGACATTATCGTCTCCATAAGAGCTCTATGTCGACCAAAAATGTTGCATTCTCGACATTATCGTCTTCATTAAAGCTCTATGTCGACCAAAAAAGTTGCATTCTCCACAATATCGTCTTCATAAGAGCTCTATGGCGACCAAAAATGCTGCAACCTCCACATTATCGTCTTCATAAGAGCTCTATGGTGACTATATCCGCTGCAATCTACCCAATATCGTCTTTACCAGAGTTCTAAGTCTTAATTCTTCCGCAAATTGTCTCCCTTACTTCCAAATTTCCCACCATTTTTTCGTCTGTTCCTGCGCCGCGGCGGCGTTTCGGAAGGAGACGATCATATCCTGGAAGACTTCTTCTCTTTGTTTGACTTCATGCCAGTATTGTTCGCGTTCTTTGTTGATGGTTTCGATGTAGATTTCCCTGTCTGTGTTTAAGGTTTCGATCAGCGAGCTGATTTCGGTGCTGGTTACCTCGGCAGAAGAGGAGATGTAATGAATCATGGTTTTGAATTCTTCGGAAGAGGCCTCCGAGGATTCAGCCAGCTTGTTTGTTAATTGATGGATTTGATCGGAAGTGCGTTTTGAACTCTTCGCAACCCTCTTGGATAAGGTTCCGAACGCTTCGGAGCTGTCTTCCGAAGACTGCTGTATCTTGCCGGAAAGGTTTTCAATTTCAGACTTTGTTTTTTCTCCCGATTTATAAATAGAGTCTGAAAGGCTTTTAACGGTATGCAAAGATCCTTTTGAAATCTCTTTTTTCACTTCTTCTAAAACTTCCTTTCGAATTCCGTTGCGAATTTCATTTCTGACGTCAGTAATCAAGCTATCTTTAAAGTTTTCCATCATCACCATGAACTGCTCTGCATCCATGGCTGAATGCTCATCAGTATGTACTCCGGTTTCCTGGTGCACTGGAGCCAAAGCGGTTTCAGATGCTTCGGAACCAGCTTCCGAAGTCAGGTCCATATGCTTCTGCATTAAATCGCGAATCATTTCCTTGCTTAAATTTTTATCACGCATTTGCTTCACTTTTTCAAGTAATGCTATTTCATGCTCTGTATAAAACCTGGCGCCCTGCTTTGACCTTGGTATCAAAAGAAGGCCATTTAAATCCTTTTCCCATTGTCTTAAAGTGCCAGGCGGAACGTTCAATAATTTCGAGACCTCTTTAATTGTGTATGCCTTCATGTATTGTGTATCCATTTAACTCAGCCCTTTCTTCAATTAGTAGCATTCTGAATGATTCGGAAGGTGGTTCCGAAATTTAGCTTGTAAACGTATTCAGCACGAATGCCCCTATTTTCCTGCCACTTGACAAAAGCTCTCAAAAGAAGACGTTATTCATCAGAAAAAAGCAAAACAGCCGATTTCTGACAAAAATAATGAGGATTTTGAGAAAGAGTCAGCTAATTTGTCATATTATCCAGGGTATGGCACAATGTATCTTGGAGTTTAGTAAACTAGTAAAGCACTAATTAAACTGCATGATTAAAAAGGGAGTAGGTACATTGGGTAATAGGATCATTGCTGTATCTGTCGCAGCAGGAATTGGTTTGTCGCTGACTTTAGGAAGTGTACAGCTGGGGAAGGGCGAAGAATCAAGAGAAAACGAGATACACTATACAGCAGTTCCTCATGCTGAAGCAAAACATCTGCCGCACATAAAAGAAGAAATAAAAGAAGCCGTTCTTCTTAATGTCCCATTGTTTAATCAAATGGATAGTCCTCGTTTATATAATGGGTGTGAAGTGACAAGTCTGGCTATGGTTATGAAATATGAAGGCATAGATGTTACCAAAAATGATTTAGCAAATGAAATTCACCGGGTGCCGCTTCGATACAACAATGGTGGGTATGGAAATCCCAATGAAGGTTTTGTCGGAAACATGGAGGATGGGCCAGGATTAGGTGTGTACCAAGAGCCAATTTTTGAACTCGCCAAGAAATATTTCCCTGACCGTGCGGAAAACTTGACTGGCAAGCCATTTAATGTGCTTCTTCAGAAGGTGGGAGAGGGTTCGCCAGTATGGATTATTACAACTGCGAGCTTATCGCCAGCTGCTTCATTTGAGACTTGGAATACTCCAAACGGGCCTGTTGATGTCACGTTTCAAATGCACAGTGTTGCAATCACTGGCTATGACAAAAATTATATATATGTAAACGATCCGTACGGTACAAAAAACAAGAAGGTACCTAAAGAGGCTTTTGTTAAGGCTTGGGAGCTGATGGGTTCACAGGCAGTTGTGATTAACTAGATTGCTAAGGTACCAAACAAACAAAGGGACTGCCGATTTTCATCTGGCAGTCCCTTTGTTTAAATTGAAGTTTCCTGTTTCTTATTTCTAAACTTGTAAAATATCCATTTTAAAAAGGGTGGAACGACAAAAAAGATAAAGAATAATCGAAAAAGCTGGTATCCTGTTACAATCGCTAAATCGGCATGGATTTCATGAGCCATAATCGCCATCTGATCCATACCGCCTGGTGCCAGGCTTAAAAAACTGGTGGCAGGGGAGAAGTGGAAAAACCTCATAATCAGCATACTCAGCAAAAGGGAACCGCTAATCAGAAGGAGTCCGCTTAAAGCAGCAAGGGAAATCGTTCTTGCTTTGTGCGGAAGTTTTTCCGGCTTCATCATCAGGCCGATATGGGCACCTATTAGCAGCTGTGAAAGGTCCAATAACGCAGGCGGCAATTCCGGTCCCTTCAAGCCGGCGATTACAAGAGCCGCTGTTCCCATAATGGGACCCAATAAGTAAGGAGTGGGCAGGCGCAATCGCTTGCTTAATAATATGCAAATAAAAGAAACAAAGGCAAACAGCAAAATATTCGGAAATAACTCTGACCACAAAGGATCAGCAGCCTGCATAATTGTACCGGGCGATGTGTCAAACCATGGCCCAAATATCAGGAAGGGCACGATGAAAATAATCATCGTAAGCCTCGCAACCTGCATAAATGTTACAACTGTTATATCAATTCCCTTTACCTCTTCAGCCAGCAAAATCATCTGCGAAAGCCCTCCAGGAATGCTGCCGATCAAAACAGTTGGATAATCGATGCCCGATAATTTAGCGATCAAGAGTGCAGACAACGCACTGAAAAACACCATGCAAACCGTAACGAGCAAAATAAAAGGAAGCTTTTGCAGAATTAACAGTACAGCTTCCTTAGTGAAAGCAAGGCCAATACTATACCCAACAATCATGATGCCCGTATCACGCAGCTTTACAGGCCAATAAAAGGAAATGCTGCTCATCCGGCTGCCGATCATAACGGCAGTCATTGCTCCAAGCAGAAAAGCGACAGGCATTTGCAGCAATGAAAATATGAATGCTCCAATCAACGCTGTTAAAAAAGTGATCATCAAATTTTTATTCACTAAAAAACCTTCTTTTATTTCAGAAATAGCTTTATATATTTTTACCATATATAAACATTGAAGGAATTACAAGTTTTATAATGAAAGATTTATTCATACATATGATCAAGAGGGATTCTTTTATAGCAGTTTAAAAGAAAGGGGGACTAACCATGCCGGAAAAATTAAGCCATCTTGTATTTATCCTTTCTTTTATTTGCCTGGGATTATTTTTACTGCTCGGATTTTCCCCACTATATGATATTTACTTGGAAAAAGTCGGACAGCGTCCTTTTTCAGTTCTCCTCATTCTCACAGTAAGCGTCTTTCTCCTTAGTGTATACGTCCTAAAAAAAGTGCAGAATTGGCAGTCAGGCTTCCATGTTCTTTTTTCGATTGTCATAACTTTATTTCTTTCAGCCGTATTGGCGATTATTGTATTCTTTGGGAGACTGTTCAGCTGATAGAAAAAAGCTTGCGCCCATTTAGGGACAAGCTCAGGAAATTTGATATTTATTGAGTTGGCATCCAGTTAACTTTCCAGATTCCTTCCTTATTTTTGCTTAGTCCAAATCCAAGGCCTTCTTCTTTCGAAATGGAAATATAAGCAGATGAGTCATCGATAATGACCTCTTCCAATGGGGCATTTTTCGCTTTATATAATAAGGTCTGTTCCTCCGCTAAAGAAGGGGATTCGTTAATCGCATGCAGATAATCGTTCAGGGTTCCGAAGGTTTTTTCGACCTCAGGATCATGATTAAATAGGGCATACTGGGTAAAATAGTCCTCTACTTCCTCTGTAAATAAATAAAGCTGGAATACTTCTGCCGGCGATAAACCGCTTAAAATTATATCCTCTTTCCTCATTGAAAACTCTTTATAAACGTGATTCAATGGCTCTGTAAGAACAAGATCCTTGCCATCTTTCCTAAATAGGTGAAAAGCGGTTCTCGTTATTTCTGGCTCTTTAGGTATTACCTCCAATACATTTGCCTGATGAACTAAAGATTCGCGGGCTCTATACTCATTAATAATGAGCTTAACATCTTCAACTTTAACAGCAGAAGCAATGCCGAAAACCTTTTTTAGCATCTGCTGGTCTTCTTCATTAAAAGAAATTATTGGATTCTTTCCATCCATAAGCGGCAATTTCTCCAAAGAAGCTTGATCTGGCAAAAGGAAGACATTATCTTTTTGAAAATCAAGAGTACCTGCCACTTCAGCTTTCCCTGCAAAAACAGCAATAGAATGGCCATTTGAATTAGTTTCTATTTGTTGCAGTTCCCAGCCGTTCAGCATATCTCCATATGCCATTCCCGGGTAAAAAGGTTTTTCCTCAGACACGATCTGATCAGGATTTTGCTGATTAAAGAATCCAGTCTGATTTCCCGCGATTCCGCAATTTAAGATTACAAAGCCGGCAACAGCGGCTGCCGTAAGGGCCTTTGGAAAATAATCCGTTCTCTTCTTCTTGCTTTTGACTGCACGAGAGCCTATTCGGTTTCTAATACGCTGTTTTTCTTCCTCGGTAAATACCGACTCCTCCGGCCATGAATCATTCATAGCTTGTTTCAATTCCTGCTTCAGATCAGCCATGCTGTTCACCTCTTTCCATTGCGGAATAAAGCTTTTTAACTTTTTCCTGCCCTCGATACAAACGTGTTTTCACAGTAGATAAAGGGATATCCAATGTTTCGCTGACTTCAGCCAGACTAAGGTCCTGATAATAATGGAGGAGGAACACTTCCCGATATTTAACTGATAGTGATTCAATCACTTTCAGCAATTCATTATGCTTATCACGCTCAAAAAATTTCGTTTCCGGGTCTTTTTCTTTGTCCTTTTTAAGAAAAAACACCCTTTCGTTCATAACCATATTGCGATGATGCCAGCTTTTTAAATAATCTTTGCTTTTATTAATGGCAATCGTAAAAATCCATGTTTTAAAAGAGGACCTATGCTGAAAACTCTCCAGCTTTTCATAAACGGTCAAAAACGTTTCCTGTGTGAGATCACTTGCAATATTCCAGTCCTTCACATAGGTATAGATCAATCTTTTTAATACTGTTCCATACTCATCCATGATCATTTCAAGGACGAGGGCACGGTCGACATTTGAGGCGATTGACCGCTCTACTCGTTCTTCAGGGTTCAACTTGACAGCCTCCCAGCATATGTGTTGAATTTTTGGTTCCGGCAACCATTCTATTCTGACAGTTAGACGACAGGTGGCAACTATTGGATTCAATTTTTTAAAAATATATGTTAAGTATACAAAAAAGCGCAAACCAGTAGGTTTACGCTTCATTATTTATTTACTTTCTTCCTTATAAGGTAAATCCACATTAGTACATAGGTTGCGAAAAGCAGAAGCAAAAATAAAAAGGTGGATAAATGATCTTGGATGAGCAATATAATCACCTCTTTTTTATTGGTTGTTTTCGCAAAGTTTGTTGCTTACAAACTAGTATTAATTACTGAGTTGATTGGAGNNCGAGGAGGCTCCCGTTCCTCCCGGCGGAAAGCAAGTGACTGGAGCGGAAATCAACGGGCAAACTTTATAGTCCAAAAACAACAATCTATACGAAAAGAGCCTTTTTATTTTAGGCTATCCAATGGAACCGGAAATAATAAGTAAAAAATAATCGCTGCCGGCAAAGAAACAAGCATAGCAGCCGCTGGCTTTCGATAATGAATCCGCATGACTGCGAACAATATAATATTAAGCCAAATATTATGCCAGCTATTCCACCCATTATCGTAAACATACATGCCTTTATGGGCAAATAAAGCCTGGATAATGGTGAAAAAAGTAATCCAAACCGCTGAATAAATAAATGCATGCTTTTTATTTTCCGGATAACGCTGCAGGTATATGATCAGAGCCATGGGAGTAATAAAAAATGTAAAAAATAAATTAATGATGGAATGATTGATCCACTCAGCAGTAATTCCTCTGAATGCCCAAAGTGTATGGTTATAATAGAGCATGTTGTAGGTCAGATTAATAGCAATAAAATACAAAACGGTAGGGTATTGCTTCTTCCATTGTGACCAATCTATAAAGCGGTAAGCAAATAGAATCCATACCACCACAACAAGTAGTAAATACATAGCTTCTCACCTTTCGGGAAATATATATACAGCTATTTCCAATTTATTTAAAAGTATTCATCATTCAGAGGCTTTCCTTTGAATGGAATAGTATTTCTTTATATAATGTCTTTATTGTTTAGGAAAGGGAGATTATGATGCCAGAAAAAATGAATGCACCGGAGATAAAACTAATCGCTCTTGATATGGATGGAACTTTGTTGAATACGAATGACGAAATTCCAGAGGAAAACCGCGAGGCGATACGCGAAGCAAAGGAAAAAGGGATCGAAGTTATTCTAAGCACCGGCCGTTCCAGACTTACAGCCCGGGACCATGCGGACTCGCTTGAATTAAACTCGTATTTAATTACGGTCAATGGAAGTGAAATTTTTGGTCCGGAAGGGAATTTAATTTCGAGAACCGCAGTTGACTCTACTATCATGGAATGGATGTGGACTTTATCTCAAACACATAAAACCCATTTTTGGGCTACCAGCTGCGATCAGGTCTGGAACAATGAAATGCCTGAAAATATCCATGACTATGAATGGCTGAAATTTGGATTTGATATCACTGATGATGAAGTACGGGAAATCATTCATAAGGAGCTCCAATCAAAGGGTGATCTGGAAATTACCAATTCAAGCCTAACCAATATAGAAGTGAATGCACTTGGCATTAATAAAGCAAAAGGAATCCAACAGGTTACGGAAATTCTTGGCATTTCCATGGAAAATGTGATGGCAATGGGTGATAGCTTAAACGATATTGCGATGATTGAGGAATCGGGATGGGGAGTTGCAATGGGAAACGCCCAGGACATTGTTAAAGAAACAGCAAATGCTGTGACTGCTTCAAATGATGAAGCTGGCGTTGCGAAAGCGATTCGGAAATGGGCTTTATAAGATTTTCGACCTGGCAGGCACCTTGAGAAAAAATATTTCGTAAACTGTTTAATTTTTTTGGCTCTTTCCTTTGATTGTTGTTTTTGCTTTTGAATTCAGACCGTTGATTTCCGCTGCGGGGATTTGCTTTCCGCGGGGAGCGATGCGAGCCTCCTCGGCTTCGCCTGTGGGGTCTCGCACTTCCCTCTCTTCCCGCAGGAGTCAAATGCCCTCCGCTACAATCAACTCAGTTATAAAAACTAAGTTTGCCTTCAAATAGTAACAAACTTTACGAATACAGCAATTTTTTTAAGCGGTTTTACGCATAATTTCTGCTTCCAATTCAACCTCAACATTTCCTTTAATGGCCCTTGAAATCATGCAGGAAGCTTCAGCTTTTTTGGCCAGTTTCTGAGCGAGGGCGAAATCTCTCTCTGAGGCGTCAGTCTTCAGGGTGATTATAGGCCGGTGGATAATTTTTTTGTATGTAATAATCCCATTGGTGACATTAACAATCCCAATGGATTCCATGGTCAAGTCTTCTTTTTCAAGTTTACTCCGTTCCATCATCGCTGCAAGCGTAATAATATAACAGGTTGCAGCTGCCCCTAAAAGCATTTCATCCGGGTTTGTGCCGATTCCCGGACCATCCATCTCAGGCGGTATTGATACCTTCGTCTTTAGTTGTCCGGATTCTATTTTTCCAACATCATTGCGCAGGCCCGGCCAATGTGCTTTCAAGTAAAATTGATGCTCTGCCATAAGAAAACCTCCCATGATACACTACTATTATCGATATAAAGCCAACGTCAAATTGCACTTATTCACTACTATTAACGATATAGAGACAACGACAGAATTGCAAGACTTTACAGATTTCCATTTTCAAGCTAAGATGAAATCAGCCAACTTAATAGTTTTACTGCTAGGGGTGCCCGATGCGCGGGCTGAGAAAGAAACCGACCTGTTTTTTACCCTTCGGACCTGATCTGGATTATGCCAGCGTAGGAAAGTAGTAATAGCGGGAACGATCATTCCTTCTCATTTATTATTCAGCCAGGTCCATTTAAGGATCTGGTTTTTATTTTGTCCGAAAATAAGCAGATAACTAGGTTGGACACATCCATGCAAAGGGGAATTCAGATGAAACTTCAAGAACAAATTGTGCTTATCACAGGAGGGAGCAGAGGCTTGGGCAGGGAGACGGCCAAAGCTTTTGCAAGAGAAGGTGCGAGGGTGGTTATTAACTATTTTCATAGCGAAGAGAAAGCTTATGAGCTCCAAAATGAAATTGGTGAACGGGCTATTGCCATCCAAGCAGATATCCGGGATAAAAGACAGGTTGTGGAACTATTTGAAAAAGCGAAAAACCATTTCGGTACACCCATAACGACTATTGTTAATAACGCACTTGTAAACTTTAAATTTGACCCGGTAACCAAAAAAGATGCAGAAACGATTGGATGGGAAGACTTCCAAATCCAGCTGGAGGGTGCTGTTCGGGGAGCTTTGAATACCGTTCAGGCTGGCTTGGCTGATATGAAACTAAACGGCTTTGGGCGGGTCATTTCGATTGGGACAAATTTATTTCAAAACCCGGTTGTTCCGTACCACGATTACACGACCAGCAAGGCAGCTCTCCTGGGGTTTACCCGGAATATGGCAAACGAACTTGGGCAATACGGCATTACGGTAAATATGGTATCCGGTGGCTTATTAAAAACCACGGATGCAAGCGCAGTTACTTCAAATGAAGTCTTTGAAATAATCGAAAACTCGACGCCATTGAAAAAGGTGACCGATCCGGCAGAGGCAGCTGATGCCATTGTATTTTTCGCATCGCCATGGGCAAGGGCTGTTACAGGCCAGAATCTTGTCGTGGATGGCGGACTTGTTATGAACTAATTGTGAGGGGGACTTTAGATGAATATTTACGAGATTAGCAGTCTTTTAGAAAAAGTAAGAGCCGCAAATCCGCTGGTACATAATATCACAAATGTTGTGGTAACCAATTTTACTGCCAATGGACTCTTGGCAATTGGAGCATCACCTGTTATGGCTTATGCGCATGAAGAAGCGGCTGATATGGCGAAAATAGCCGGAGCACTGGTTCTGAACATGGGAACTCTTACCGAAAAAGAAGTACAAAGCATGCTAATCGCCGGAAGGTCAGCCAACGAGCATGGTGTTCCGGTAATCTTTGACCCAGTAGGTGTTGGGGCAACTCCATACCGGACAGAAACCGCCAAAAAATTATTGAAGGAATTAAATATTTCCATCATTAGAGGAAATGCGGCGGAAATAGCCAATGCCGCCGGCCAAGCTTGGAAAATTAAAGGGGTAGACGCAGGGGAAGCTCAGGGAAACACGACAGAACTTGCAGGAAAGGCTGCAAAAGAGCTTGGCACGATCGCAGTCATAACAGGCAAACAGGATGTTGTTTCTGATGGAGTTTCAACTTACACCATAAAGAACGGACATCCCTATTTAACAAAAGTAACAGGTGCGGGCTGCCTGTTGACTTCAGTAATTGGCGCCTTTTCTGCTGTGGAAAAGGACCCGGTTAAAGCAGCTGTTGCCGCATTGGTTGTGTACGGAACTGCTGCCGAAATGGCAGCAGAGGCAACGAATGATAAAGGGCCGGGAACGTTCCAAATTGAATTTTTAAATAGCTTGTTTAACATTACCGCTTCAGATATTGAAAAGCTCGGCGCTTTTGAAAAAGTCAGCGAATAGGGAGGAGTTAAAATGATAATAAACAAAGCATTAACAATTGCCGGATCAGATAGCGGCGGCGGTGCCGGAATTCAGGCTGACTTAAAAACGTTTCAAGAACTTGGGGTTTTTGGCATGTCAGCATTGACAGCCGTTACTGCCCAAAACACAAAAGGCGTACAGGGAGTTTATCCGATGACTGCAGAAGCAGTCGTTGCACAAATCCAATCGATCGGGGAAGATCTTGTGCCCGACGCAGTCAAAACGGGGATGCTTTTTAATGCAGAAATTATCGAGGGAGTATCCCGTGAGATTACCAGGTATCAATGGAAAAATGTTGTTATCGACCCAGTAATGGTCGCAAAAGGGGGTGCGAGCCTGCTGCAGAAAGAGGCCATTGCTGCTATGAAGGAATATCTGATCCCTTTATCGATTCTTATCACGCCAAATATCCCAGAGGCAGAAGTTCTAACGGGATTGAGGATTAAAACGGACCAGCAAAAAAACGAAGCAGCAAGAAAGCTGCATGATATGGGCGCGAAGAATGTCATGATAAAAGGCGGGCACGATGAGGCTGAAAACGATGCTGTGGATCTTTTATTTGATGGCCAACGCTTTTATGAGTTTAAAAGTAAAAGAATACAAACGGTTAATACACATGGAACCGGGTGCACTTTTTCGGCAGCCATAACGGCAGGCCTTGCGGAAGGGATGACTGTCTCGAATGCTGTGGAGCGCGCCAAGCGATTTATCCAGGCTGCGATTGAAGATGACCTGCAGCTGGGAAGCGGGCACGGGCCTACGAATCATTGGGCCTATAACCGAAGGAAAAAGGAGATTTTTGTTCATGGCAGTTAAACCTGAAGAAATGAGAAAATTATTAAGGGTCTATTTTATTATGGGCAGTGTAAACTGCAGCAACGATCCAGAAGAAGTTCTGCAGTCTGCAATTAAGGGAGGAATCACTCTCTTCCAATACCGCGAAAAAGGCAAAGGCTGTCTTCAAGGGAAGGAAAAGCTCCAGCTTGCAAAAAGACTGCAAACGATCTGCCGGGCAAACCATATCCCTTTTATTGTGAATGATGATATTGAGCTGGCAATTGAATTAGATGCAGATGGCGTTCATATCGGACAGGAAGACGAGCCGGCTAGTATGGTTCGGAAAAAAATAGGCAATAAAATTCTCGGTGTGTCTGCCCATCGTTTAGATGAAGCAAGGAAAGCAATTGCTGAAGGCGCAGACTATCTTGGAATCGGCCCGATCTATCCTACCTCCACAAAGGAAGACGCAAAAGCCGTTCAGGGTCTGAGTTTTATTAAAGTATTAAGAGCTTCGGAAATAAAGATACCTTTGGTTGGGATAGGCGGCATAACAGCGGAGAATGCTGCTCCGATTATCGGAGCTGGAGCAGACGGTGTTTCCGTCATCACAGCAATAAGCCAAGCTGATTCGCCGGATGCATCTGCCCGGTTGTTATATGAAGCGGTGAACGAGAAGTGAAAAAGCAAAAAAATGCCCATTAAGCCGGGCATTTTTTTATATTTAGGTTGAAATGAGAGCTATTTGCCAGGATTTTAGCGGAAATTTTTATTAATGGGAGTTTAAACAAGAATTTAGGGGTTGAGATACCGTCGTTTCTTCAAATATCATCAGCTTTCGGCATTTAATCATCAATTCCGGGTAATAAATCGTCAAATTTGCCATTTTATCGTTAATTTCCTTTATATATCATCAACTTAGGCTGATATATCGTCAACTGAAACATCAGTGGCCTCCCCAGCCAGGAAAAAGTTTATTTGAAGAATAGCTTTTTTATTTGCATTTTCATCAATTTATTTGCAAATGATGTCCCCATTGAATGAAAGCATGAAAATTCCATTCATTTTCCGATTTAACCGTTTGAAGTCATCCCGTTTAACCCATTCTATTAAGGGTAGCTTTTTAAAAAACAATGAAAAAAGAGGGATGGAGAATTGAAAAAATGGATGGGTGCCGGTCTCTATATCCAAGGCATAGTCTTATTGCTTATTGTGTATTATGGCTTTTTTACGGGTTTGGTTGCTGCTGAAACGAAAATAACGGAAATTGAAGGAAAAGTAGAAGAAAAATATCTTCAAGCTTCAATCGATAATTACCTGAGCAATTATAATATGCACCAGGAATATTGGATACGTATGGAAGGTGGAGAGTCCATAAGGTTGACTGCCTCTTTATACAAAGAATTCAGCCGGGGGAAAAGATTAAATTGGTGCAGATGAATGCCGGAACTATCATTTTTAAGCAATAGGTACTGCTTCATAGCAGGCCTCTTTTTTATGCCAGCTTTCCTTGTCAGAATAATTTCTATATTTTACAATAGTTTTATTGCTGCTTGGATAACCAAGAGCGGGGGTGAGTTATTGAACGTTTTAAAATGGATATTTACGAACAAACAGACACTTTCCGAGTTTCTGGCGGTAAGTGTGCTTTATTTTTTTGTACTGCTTTTTCTGGATTATCTTAAATTAAATCTCCTGCTGGGACTTGTTTTCATAATAGGAGTCCTGTTTCTAGCCAGACTGTTTGAAGCGTTAATTTCGCTGGCGCTTGGCGATCATGACCAGGAGATCCCACAAAAATATTATATCGCAATGTTTTTAATTGTACCGGTACTGTCAATCATGGTGCGGGCAGCGATTCTTTAAGTGTGCAGTGGAGCCTTATTCATGTTAATCTGATAGTCTGATAGTTTTTCTATGTAAGGAGATTATTCAATGAAACTTGTTTCCTGGAATGTGAATGGAATTAGAGCCTGTGTGAAAAAGGGCTTTATCGATTACTTTTATAATGTGGATGCAGATATTTTTTGTATCCAGGAATCCAAATTACAAGAGGGTCAGATAGACCTGGTTCTCGAAGGTTATCATCAGTACTGGAATTATGCGATTAAAAAGGGGTATTCGGGTACAGCCGTCTTCACCAAACAAGAACCGCTTTCGATCCGTTATAGCATAGATGATACTGAAACAGAGCCGGAAGGAAGAATTCTAACCCTTGAATATGAAGAGTTTTATCTTGTGAATGTCTATACGCCTAACTCTCAGCGTGATTTGGCCCGGCTTCCTTACCGCCTTGAGTGGGAAGAACGGATTCGTGATTATCTGTTGGAACTTGATCAGATCAAGCCTGTCATTCTCTGCGGAGATTTAAATGTTGCCCATCAGGATATTGATTTAAAAAATGCAAAGTCCAATCGCGGCAATTCCGGTTTCACCGATGAAGAACGCGGGAAAATGACCGGACTGCTGAATTCAGGATTTGTTGATTCTTTTCGTTACAAATATCCCGAGGCAGAGGGCGCCTACACCTGGTGGTCTTACATGGCTAAGGTACGCGAAAGGAATATCGGATGGCGGATCGATTATTTCATTGTTTCCGAGAGACTCAAAGATAAGATAAAAGATGCGCAAATTCACTGTGACATAATGGGCAGCGACCATTGCCCGATTGCTCTTGAACTAAATATTTAACCCCTGGATCAGAACAGGGGTTTTTATTTTTGAAAAATTCGGCAATACTTTTATTACTATTTCATAAAGGGCTGGTAAGATGAACAAAACAGAAATGCTGACACTTTTTGTTCTTATTGAAAGGGTATATCCGGGTTTTAGGATTAAAAATGACATCGTTCAATATTATTTTTCGCAATGCCAGGACATGGACTTTGACGAGGCGATGGGCTGCATTAAGGAGCATATCAGGAAAAGTCCCTATCCTCCGTCAATCAGCCATATTGCGGCTAAAAGCTTGCGTAATCATTTAGCTGCAACAGGTTTTGAAACCTATTCCTGGCACGAAGAGTATGTCCTGGCTTACGATATTTCTTAGCAGCCTCCTATGGTATCTATCCTTAAGACAATGCTATAATACATGGGTATGGATAAAAAGAAATGAAGGTTGAGGTTGCTTTTATGCTAAAAACACCGATTGGAAAATTCAGATTCATGGGCTTTCTTGAGGGAGGATCTCTACTGCTCCTTTTATTTATAGCCATGCCTCTTAAATATGCTGCAGGTATTCCGGAAGCTGTCAGAGTTGTTGGCTCTCTTCACGGGTTCCTGTTCATCACTTACCTTTTCGTCATTGCCTATACGACTTTTAAAATAAGATGGTCGTTAAAATGGGCTGCAAGTGCAGTAGCAGTGGCATTTATCCCATTCGGTAATTTTATTTTGGATGTCTTTCTGAAAAAATCATCCTTAACAGATTAATAGAAAGAGAGAGAGCCTGCGCTATGCAGGCTTTTTCATTTGCCAATTCTCTTACAATACCTGCCAAAATTTATGATAAGATAAAAGAAAGATTTGTAGAATAGGAGCCTGAAAATGGAGGATCAACTGCTATTATCTTATGTATTCCTAATTTCTGGCATTTTTATATTTTTTGAGGCAGTTTATAATGGTTTTAAAGTACAGAAGCATAGAGGAATCATATCAGAAACCTGGGTGCCTCAACTAGTTCTCTTTTTGGGAGGGGTCGCCCAGCCTTTGATATGGTTTGATCTTTTTGAATTGGAACCCCTTGTATACATAACTATTATTCTGCTTATCGCACTTATTTATCTTTCTTTACATTTACATATAAAAGGACGCGTATTTGTCGTCCATGAAACCTCTAGAGCCATTCTGCTTGAAAGAATCCGCCAGGAATTGGATCAATATGCAATCACCTATTCGGAAGAAGAGAAACCGGACGATAAAGAAAATACCTTTATACTTCCAGATGATGGCGCTGTCATAAAAGTTAGCTGGCGAGGGGAGGAAAAGCCGGTGTATACATACAGATTAAGTTTTAGAAAATGGTGGCGAATTTATTACTACGAGGAAATCAAGGAGAATATTAGAGAATCCTACAAAGAAGAGAGAGAAGGAAAGGTATTCTGGAAACAGATTTTGACTAATGCCGGCAGCGGTGCATTTATTTTAGGAATGTTGATCTTTATGTTTTTTACAATGATGCCCTAGAGAATTTGGAGCTCTGCAGACAAAATGCTGCAGGGCTCTTATCAGTTATTACGCTTGCCAGCATAATAAACTGCATAATACAACCAATTGTTGAATAATCATTTTAATGTAAGCGCTTTCTTATTTTAGGTCTATGTTAAAGCTCAAGGTTGATTTTAGCACCCATTGATTGGAGCGGAAGGTACAAAATCCTAGAAAATGCTTCCCGATCTCCCTTTGTGGATTGTATTCAAGGAAGCTTATTCCCAGTCGTACTGGCGTGCGGTTAAAAGGGAAACTAATTGCTGGAGGAGGTTTCCGGACCGCCAGCTGTTCTCTGAGTGCCAAATCAACAGAAAATTTAACATAGTCACTAACTATAAAGGGAGGTTGATTATGTCTTTAACCAAGAAGATTCTTATCGGTATGGGCTTGGGTATTGTGGTTGGCCTGATTTTGAACTTGGCGCTGCCAGGGTGGTATGATGCCGCTTCCACGTATGTACTGGTACCTTTAGGGAAAATATTCGTCAACCTGATTAAAATGCTTGTCGTTCCGATTGTCATTGTGTCATTAATTTTGGGAACTGCCGGAATTAGCGATCCGAAAAAGCTTAGCCGGATTGGCGGTAAAACGATCTTATTCTTTCTTATTACAACAGCCATTGCCATTATTTTAGCTTTGGGAGCCGGCCTATTGTTCCAGCCTGGTGCGGGCGATTTCCAGCTTGATGGTGCAAATTTTGAGGAGAAGGAAGCTCCGCCTGTCATTGAAACACTTGTTAATATTATTCCTGCTAATCCGTTTGGCGCCATGGTGCAGGAGTCGATGCTTCAAATTATTGCTTTCTCCATTTTTATCGGCTACGGCTTATCAAGACTGGGGGACAAAGTATCCGGTATTCTCCGTCTTATTGAACAGGCCAATGAGGTATTAATGTATCTTGTTCAGGCAATTATGAAATTTGCCCCGTATGGCGCTTTTGGCCTGATTGCCGTTGCCATTGGCGGACAGGGCATGGAAGCGATAATGGCAATGGGCAAATATATGTTTGCAGTGCTTTTTGTGCTATTGCTCCACTTAGTCGTCACATATGGTAGTGCGATATCCTTCCTTGGAAAAATGAATCCTATCCATTTCATTAAAGAATTCTCTCCAGCAATGGTTGTAGCTTTTAGTACCTCGAGCAGCTCAGCGACACTGCCCATTTCCATGAAAACAGCCCAAAATAATCTAGGGGTTTCAAAGAGCGTAAGCAGCTTTGTACAGCCGCTCGGTGCAACAATTAATATGGATGGAACAGCGATTATGCAAGGAGTTGCTACCATTTTCATTGCACAGGTATATGGTGTAGAATTAGGACTAGGACAATTGCTTACGGTCATCTTAACAGCCACGCTCGCCAGCATTGGTGCTGCAGGTGTACCAGGTGTAGGGTTAATCATGCTATCCATGGTTCTTACATCTGTAGGCCTTCCAGTTGAAGCGATTGCTCTTGTATTGGGTGTCGACCGCCTGCTTGATATGTGCAGAACTGCTGTTAACATTACTGGAGATGCTGCATGCGCCGTTATCATTGACAGAGGGGAAGAGTCTGCCGGAGCGTCAGATTCTAATGAAGTAACTGCATAGTTTCTTGGAAAAACAATTGATTTCTGGTATAATAGTAGCGAATTTAATATAAAAGGTTTTCTAGGGTTCCGCAGCAATGGCTGGCCTGGTCCGAGAGAAAACTCACAGCTGCCGAAGCTGTGCCACGGAAGGATAAAAGCCTGGGAGATACTGTTTAGCAGATATCTTCCGGGCTTTTTGTTTTTGAAGGGTATAGGTTAGAAGGGAGATTTTCGAAATGCATTGGTTAAAAGTCTTTATAGCGGCATTTTTTGAAGTGTTTTGGGTCATTGGGTTAAAGCATGCGGACGATCCATTATCATGGACAGGCACCATTATCAGCATTGCAGTCAGTTTTTATTTAATGATTATGGCAGGCAAGGTACTCCCGGTCGGAACGGTTTATGCCGTTTTTGTGGGATTGGGTACTGCCGGAACTGTATTATCAGAAATTATTTTGTTTGAAGAGCCTTTTAAATTAACTAAAATGATTCTTGTGCTCATTTTATTAATGGGTGTACTTGGTTTAAAGCTGGTGACAGCTGAAGAAGAAAAAGAAGGAGCTGAGACATTATGAGCTGGTTTTATCTTGTCCTTGCAGGGCTATTTGAAATGACTGGTGTAACGATGATTAACAGCTTGCATAGGAATCGAAATTGGCAATCTCTTTTCCTGCTTCTTGGCGGCTTTGGCGCCAGCTTTCTTTTCCTCGCACTCGCCATGAAGGAGCTGCCAATGGGAACTGCCTATGCGGTTTGGACAGGCATTGGTGCTGCCGGCGGCGCCATTCTTGGCATGGTTTTTTATGGAGAACCGAAGGACGCAAAACGAATTTTCTTTATTGGAATAGTGCTGAGTGCTGCAATTGGGCTAAAGCTGATTTCTTAATAAAAAGGTCAGGATTGGCCTTTTTATTTACTTTCCATAGGCACACTGAATAACACATATTTGCCAGTCCACATCTGGCTTGTTACAATAAGTGTTTTTTCGCGTTTTTCAAAGAAGAAACCTGCGCCGTTTTGTTCGATAAAGCTCCAGCCGTTTTTTGCCATTTTTTCTTTCATTAAATCATAAGCTTTTCCCTGTTTCATTTGTGCCATGTACCAAACATGGCTGTTTTCCTCTGCAATCTTCGTCATTTTGTAGACACTTTTTTCTCCTTTTGCAACTGCTTCACGCTTTGTAATCGATTCAATCGGAAGCTCAGGGTAATAAACTTTTGAGTAAAATACGTATCCTGCTAAGCATGCAAACAAAACGATGATTGAGATCATCCATTTATTCATAATCTCTCTCCTTCAAAGTGGTTTACTATTCATTCAACAGGGACCCAATTTTTACCTTCTCTTACACATAATCATAAACTATAATAGTAATATTAAATCATTATAAGCAGGCAGGTATAAAATGAACAAACAAACAATCGTTTTTACAGGCGGCGGTTCTGCGGGCCATGTGACCCCAAATATTGCCATCATAAATGAACTATCCAAAGATGAATGGACCATCCATTATATAGGCTCAAAAAAAGGCATCGAAAAAGAATTAATTTCAAAAATGGGGATTCCATACAATAGCATAAGCAGCGGGAAGCTTCGGAGATATATGGATGCAGAAAACTTGAAGGATATTTTTCGCGTATTAAAAGGGATCATGGAAGCAAGAAGCTTGCTTAAAAAGATAAAGCCCAAGCTTATTTTTTCAAAAGGAGGCTTTGTTTCCGTTCCTGTCATCATCGCCGCCAGCTCTTTAAAAATTCCTATCTATATACATGAAAGCGATCTGACTCCAGGATTGGCCAATAAAATTTCTCAGCGTTTTGCTAGTAAAATCTTCACCTCTTTTGAAGAGGCAGCGAAGTATTTTCCAGCTAATAAAACAGTTGTCATTGGTTCGCCAATCAGGAGAGAGATCTTTTCCGGTAAAAAGGAGAGAGGTAAAAGGTATCTTGATTTTACAAAAGATCTGCCGATTTTGACTGTCATGGGTGGAAGCCTTGGAGCTAAAAAAATGAACGAAACAGTAAGGGATTCACTTGAGATGCTCACCGCAAATTATCAAATCGTACACCTATGCGGAAAAGGACAGAAAGATGACAGTTTGGATAACACCCCTGGCTATCGGCAATTTGAATATGTAAATGAAGAACTGCCTGATATCCTGGCCGCTACCGACACAGTTGTTACACGAGGCGGTTCAAATGCCATTTTTGAATTTCTGGCTTTGAAAATACCCATGCTTATTATCCCTCTGACAAAAAAACAAAGCAGGGGCGACCAAATTTTGAATGCGCAAGCTTTTTCAAAAAAAGGATACGCACTGACATTAGAAGAAGAGAAGTTATCAAAACACAGTCTCATTCAATCGCTGGAAAACCTTGAAAAAAACAAAGAAAAAATCATAAGTACAATGGAAACCTCCCCAATGGGAGATGCTCTATCTGTCCTCATTAAAGAAATCGAAAGAAATCGTTAATCTTGAAATTTTTCAACAGCCGGCAGCTTAATATGCCGGCTTTACCTATTTTTTTGTGTAAAAAAGAACTGATTAACGATCAATTAGAAACCCCAGGATGGCCATGAAAAAAATTTTAAAATCCTTCTCAACAAAAGTTTCCTCACAGCCGGTAATAACATTGATAAACGACGATCCTGATAGCCTTCTTCCTATTCTATGATACTGACTGCAAAACCAAATGCAACAATGCAAATTCTTTAAATAGAACCGCCATGATGACAAGAAACAAATAACTACAAGGAATAGGTCACCATATGCCGGCTTGACTACCATAATCAAAGTCCAGGCATAATTATGGTCGTTATAAAGCCGCCTTGAAGACGATAATCAAAGCCC
>NZ_JAGGQS010000047.1:20014-75348 GCF_018613175.1 Bacillus sp. ISL-47
ATAATCAAAGCCCAAGCATAATTATGGTCGTTATAAAGCCGGCATGAAGACGATAATTAAAGCCCAAGCATAAATATGGTCGTTATAAAGCCGGCATGAAGACGATAACCGAAGTCCCAGCATAAATATCGTCTTCATAAAGCTGTCATGAAGACGATAAATAATGGGCAACAAAGAAATCAGTCGACATAGCACTCTCATGGCGACCATAAATGATGAACAGCTCATAAGACGATCGTCATAGATATTTCCCCATCCGGGTTTGGCTTATGCAAGTCCATCACTCAGTCCCGGTCCAACTAACCAACATTATCTTCATAAACAAACCTTCCAATTTCCCTCCTGTAGATGTACATCGACCTATATCTTCCTTCGTAAAAAGCGAAACCAGTGTTTATATTAATAACGATGGGGTAGAGATTAATACCCTAATGGGTTAACTGACTAAATCTAATAATAAAGGTGGCTGCTATGAACTTTGCTTATACGGTAGAAACGAACAAATCGATTGAGGAAGCAATTTCGGATCTGGAAAAACAGCTGAAGGAAGAAAAGTTTGGCGTTTTATGGACGTTTGATATTAAAGAAAAGCTTGAAGAAAAAGGCTTCCAGCTGGATGAAGAGTATAAGGTTCTTGAGGTCTGTAATCCTAAGGAAGCTGAGCGCGTTCTGAAAGAAGAAAAGATGGTTGGGTATTTCCTTCCTTGTAAAATTGTTGTTTATAAAGAAGCGGGCCAGACGAAAATTGGCTTGCCAAAGCCGACTGCGCTTATCAGCATGATTGATAATCAAAATTTAAAAGAGATGGCAGCAGACATTGAGAATCGCCTGATTGGCTGTTTGGATAAATCAATCTAAGCACAGGTCCATCTGGAGTTATTCTCCTGTATTCTTTATTGTGTTTTTAAAAATACTAAAAAATAGGAAGGAGGGTTTTTTATGTCAATAACTGCTAATAAAGTGCTGGACGCGAAAGGTCTTGCGTGTCCTATGCCTATTGTAAAAACGAAGAAGATGATGAACGAGATTGAACCTGGACAAGTAATGGAAATTCAAGCGACTGATAAAGGATCCACTGCTGACTTAAAGGCATGGAGCGAGAGTACAGGAAACCAATACTTAGGAACAATTGAAGATGGGGATGTATTAAAACATTATGTAAGAAAAGCAAGCGCCTCTGAAGAATCTAATGAAACGTCGCATCCTAATATTGCCTCTTTGGACGATCTGTTAAAAAAGATCGAGGGCGACGAACAGATAAAAATTCTGGATGTGCGGGAGTCTGCAGAATATGCTTTCGGCCATATTCCAAATGCTGTCTCTATTCCACTTGGTGAACTGGAGGAGCGTTTCAGTGAATTGAATCCGGAGGAAGAATTGCATGTAATCTGCCGATCCGGATCCCGCAGCGACCTTGCAGCTAAAAAGCTTACTGAAAAAGGATTTAAGAATGTTGTTAACGTTGTCCCTGGTATGAAGGATTGGACCGGGCCGACTCAAAAATTATAAAATTGGAGGTTTTTACTAATGAAAGTAGCTATCATTGCTGCCAATGGCGGTATGTTTGATGCCTATAAAGTATTCAACATTGCTTCGGCAGCCGCTGCTACAGATGCAGAGGTTGGAATCTTCTTTACATTTGAAGGATTAAACTTAATCCATAAAGAAGGCCATAAGCAGCTGCCTATGCCTGCAGGAACGGAGCATTTTCAGGAGGGCTTTAAGCGTGCGAATGTTCCTTCCATCGAAGAGCTTGTCAGCATGGCTTCTGAAATGGGTGTAAAAATGATCGCCTGTCAAATGACCATGGACGTCATGTCTCTTGAAAAAGAACATTTTGTTGAGGGTGTGGACGTTGGCGGGGCTGCATCATTCCTTCATTTTGCAAGCGATGCAAATATCACACTAACCTTTTAAAAAAGGAGGATGAAAATGGGCGCAAAAACAATTTCGGTTAAAGAGCTTGTCAGAAAGATTCTTGACCATGAAAACGTTTTTATCATAGATGCCAGGAACACCGATGACTTTGATGACTGGAAAATTGAAGGAAAAAACGTTGAAGTGATCAATGCTCCATATTTTGAGCTTCTCGAAGGCGTGGATCCAATTAAAGACCAGCTGCCAAAGGATCAGGATCTTTTTGTTGTCTGTGCAAAAGGCGGTTCTTCCGAATTTGTCGCAGATCAGCTTGTAGAAGCCGGTTTTCCAAATGCCTTTTCTGTTGAAGGCGGAATGAAAGCTTGGAGCGAGCATTTGGAGCCTGTAAGAATAGGCGACTTGAAAAGCGGCGGCACACTTTATCAATTTGTACGCATCGGAAAAGGCTGCCTGTCTTATCTTATTGAATCAAATGGAGAAGCAGCCATTGTTGATACAAATAGGATGCTCGAACCGTATGAAGAATTTATCCAAAAGCATAATCTAAAACTGAAAGCGCTTCTGGATACCCACCTTCATGCAGACCATATTTCAGGCGGCAGAAAAATGGCTGAAAAAGAGGGGGCTGAATATTACCTACCTCCTAAAGATGCTGAGGAGGTAACCTTCTCCTATAACCCTCTGAATGACGGCGATGAAATAAAGGTAGGTAACGCTGTTATTTCTGCGCTGTATTCACCAGGTCACACAATTGGAAGTACGTCCTTTATTGTCGATGACCAATATCTTTTAACAGGTGATATCTTATTTATCGATTCGATTGGCCGTCCTGACCTTGCCGGCAAAGCCGAAGATTGGGTAGGTGATTTACGGACAACTCTTTACAAGCGCTATAAGGAACTTGCGGACGAGCTTGTCGTGCTGCCTGCCCACTATATGACCATTAAAGAAATGAATGATGATGGCAGCATTTCAGAAAAGCTTGGTGTCCTTTACGCTCAGAACCATGGTCTTAATATCGACAGTGAAGAATCCTTCCGTAAAACAGTTACAGAGAATTTGCCTCCCCAGCCGAATGCCTATCAGGAAATCAGAGAAACCAATATGGGTAAAATTGACCCGGATCTTGAAAAACAGCGGGAAATGGAAATTGGTCCAAACCGCTGTGCAGTAAGATAATAACCAGACTATTAACCAGACAAACAGCCTATCATGGCTGTTTGTTTTTTTCATTATGTATTACAATATAGGGAGTATTTGGAACATTTCGAAGGTAATTTATTGGGATGAAAAATTAACTTTAAATGAAGGTTTCAATGAAAGAAGTATGACATCAATGACCTCTAACATTAAGCTGAATACCGAACAGCCATTTTATTTAGAAAGGAAATAGTTAGATGACCTATCATGAAAACTGCCCATTTTGCCACCCTCATAGGGATCCCCATCAGCATATCATTTTTGAAAACAACACATGCTACTATCTTCAGCATGACAAGGAGCAGGATGTATTGGAGGGAAGCGGAGTCATTGTCCCGAAAGCCCACCATAAAGATGCCTTTCACTTAACGGCTGAAGAGTGGAACCATACATATGAATTATTGCAAAAAGCAAAGGAATACGTTGATAAAAGGTTCTCACCGGATGGATACACTCTCGGCTGGAATGTTGGAGAGGCGTCAAACCAAACGATCCCTCACTGCCATCTGCACATAATCCCAAGATATAATGATGAGCCACATGCTGGTAAAGGAATAAGGCATTGGCTTAAGCAGCCTGATAATAAAAGAGAAACACTGAAATAAGAACAGTAAAAACACACAGCTGCTTGAACTGTGTGTTTTTACTAAATCATGCCGCTTTAGCAGGTGTTTCCGGGGAAGTATTTTTAACTCCAAGCACATCCAGCAGAAAGACGAACACTGGAATCCCGACAATCAACCCCCAAACGCCGAAGAAATGCTCCGAAAAAATCAGGACAATAAACGTATAAAATACAGGCAAATCCGTTTTGGACGACATAAGCTTTGGATTTAAAATATACGCTTCTATCGCGTGAATGACCATAATGACCAGGAGGATATAAAAAACCTGGATAAATCCACCCAGTGAATAGGCGATCGTACTAAGCGGAATAAGAGAAATGATCACACCCGCAACAGGAATAAGACCTAGCAGAAATATAAGAATCGACAGTCCCATAAGGTGAGGGAAACCCATAACCCATAGTGACAGGGTTGTTAACGCACAATTGACAAGCGCAATGACAAACTGCGCCTCTATAACCTTTCCAAACGTTTGCACGAATTTTTTGCCGAAGTATTCGATTTCATTATAAAAGTCTGCAATTTTACTGTGTTTAAATTTCATAGTAAAATCAACAAGCTTTGGTTTTTCAAGCAGAAAGAATAAACTTAGGATCAAGGAGAGCAAAATCTGGACGGCAATATGGCTAACATCTGAAAAGTATTGCAGCAAAAATGCAAACCCTTGCTCAAGATATTTCGAAATCTCATTTGTTTCAAGCATTTGAACAATATAGGTGATTATAATATTGTCATGCTTTTGTGTATAAAAGCTTTCAACCTGGGTGAAGAGCTGGGATATTTCTGATACTATAAGGGGCAGGTATTTAGTAATCCCTATCGATAACATGCCAATAATCGCTAGATACAGGCTTACTACCGTTAACTTCCTATTAAGTTTAAATCTTGATAAAACCAGCTTCACAAGCCTGTCCATCAAGAATGAAAAAATAAAGGTAATCAGGATCAAGTTAATCATGCTTTTCTGCAAATACAGAACCAGTACAATAACCCCGAAGATGATAAAACGTTTCAATCCATTATGGTTAAAAAATGATTTCAAGTTTTCCATTCTCATTCCTCCACATTTTCTTTTTTATATAGAATATCCCTTAAACGGTGTGGAGGCAGTTGCTCTGAAACTTATGAGGAGTCATATACTTATGGATCTTAGGAACAGGAACCATACCAGCAAATTCAAGTTTGCTGTGAGCCATATCATTAAAGGTAAAAACTTTTGCGGCAAGTTTCTTAAAAGCGGCCACGGAAGCACTTTTCGATGCTGCATTTTTTAAAACTGCTGCCTCAATTACGATGGAATCGCCATTGATTTGTTCCTCAAACTCAATCCAATCGCTCAAATCCATTGTTTGCTGCATCGTTGAAGACAAACCAGATATGAGTAAAACCATGCTGATAAATATGTGCGCCAACTTGTTCATCCTCTTAAAAATTCACTTTATTTATTATTTTATAATACTTTCAATTTTAATTATATAACTAATTGCACGGTTAAAATAAAAATTTTAGCACATTGATAAAGGATGATGATTTTGGGTAAAAAATATGCTGTTATTACTGGCTGTTCTGGTGGTTTTGGTACCTTAATGGCCATAGAATTGGCTAAAAATAATTTTCATGTCATAGCCACAATGAGGAATATGGAAAAAAGCCATTTATTAATGGAAAAAGCAACTGCAGAAAGAGTGCAGGAGTTAATCTCTGTTCAAGAAATGGATGTGACTTCAGCAGAATCAATAGAGGATTTAAAAACATTCCTAAACAATCTCTCTTCAGTTGATGTCCTGATTAATAACGCGGGCTATGCTGGGGCTGGCTTTGTAGAAGAGATTCCGCTTGATGAATACAGAAGCCAATTCGAAACGAATGTTTTTGGAACCATAGCTGTTACACAAGCGGTTCTCCCGTTTATGCGTAAGCAAAGAAAAGGAACGATCATTAATATAAGTTCAATTAGCGGAAGAGCAGGATTTCCGGGCTTATCTCCATATGCTGCTTCCAAGTTTGCAATCGAAGGCTGGAGCGAATCTTTAAGACTAGAAATGAAGCCTTTTGGCGTCAATATCGCATTAATAGAACCAGGGTCGTTTAGAACAGGCATTTGGACAACAGGAAAAAAAGTAACGGAGCAATCCATGAAAAAAGACTCTCCCTATTATGCTTATATGAGAAAAATTCAAGATTACCTGGATAATGGCGAGCCTTTCTTTGAAGATCCGATCATAGTAGCAAAAAAAGCGGCCAGCATCGCCTTGGAGAAAAACCCAGGGTTAAGATACCCAGTTGGAAAAGGTGTACGAGGAAGAATTAATTTAAAAAAAATGCTGAGCTGGAAGACCTGGGAAAAAGTAATTATGAAAACCTTATATAAAAATTAAATAATAAACAGATACGAAGTAATCAGCTTTAAATAATCCTATCGACGATTAGTAACTTATTTTGCTTGGCCTCCTGTACCTCCTTTCCAAGCTTTTCCTCTATCTAACGATTAAGCTCTAAAAAGTTTCAAAATTTTCCTTTTTTTATTCTTTTTTCTGAAGTTCCCAATCCCTGATTAATTTTCTAATATCAAGAGAAAATAAAAAAACTAGTCCATAATCATCTGGGGGGAGATGGAATGAAAAAGGGAATGAAAAAAACTTTAATCATCGTACTGTCATTCATGACCCTGCTGATTGTCTGGAATCAAACACAAGCACAAGTATCCGGGCCTCCAACCATTCACTTGCGCCTAATGGAAACGACTGACCTGCATGGGAACATGATTGGATATAATTACGAAAATAAAAAAAAGACGGTAGAGTTTGGACTTTCCAGAACGGCGAACCTGATCAAACAAGCCAGGAAGGAGGTACCAAATTCGCTTCTTTTTGATAATGGAGACATATTGGAGGGCAACGCACTTGATGAATATGCCTACAGGAGCCATCCGTTGGACCTGGCCAATGTCCATCCGGTTTTTAAAGCCATGAACACTTTGCTATATGATGCGGCTACAGTCGGGAACCATGAATTTAACTATGGAATTGACTTTATGGAAGAAAGTTTAAGGGGTGCAAATTTTCCGTATCTAAATGCCAATATATATGTAGAAGATCGTAACTATTTTGAAAATGATGATCTTAATTATTTCAATCCTTATACGATTCTTGAAAAAGAGGTGACAGATACAGCAGGGGAGAAGCATAAGCTTAACATTGGCGTAATTGGCTTTATCACTCCTATTGTCGCTGAATGGAATAAGGAATATTTTCGAGGAAACCTAAAAGTGAAAAATATTAAAGAAACGGCCGAACATTTTATCCCAATCATGAAGAACAAGGGTGCAGATATCATTGTGGCTCTTGCCCACACTGGACTGCAATCAGATAAAGGATTGGATGAGAAAAAAGGCAACTCTGTCTATGCTCTAAGCAAGGTAAAAGGCATTGATGCCATTCTATTTGGTCATAGCCATTCTGTCTTTCCTGTAAGGGATGAACTGCAGAAACTGCCGGGAATTGATTTGAAAATGGGGACCATAAATGGAACGGCTGCCGTCCAGGCAGGGTATTGGGGCAATCACCTGGGACTCATTGATTTGAAAATTGTCGAAAAAGAAGGCAGCTGGAAGGTTAAGAGCAGCTTATCCTCGATTAGGCCAGTCTATCGTACATTTAATAAAAAAAGCAGACCAGCTATCCCGGCAGATCCGCTAATTGAACAAATTATGAGTAAAGACCATAAAGAGACTTTGGATTTCTTGAAGGATAAAAAATAGAACCCCGCCCATTGGAGGGAGGGGTTCTTACCTTTAAAAATCCTTCTCGGTATCGCTGGTAGATGGATCTGTAATTCTGTTTGTCGATTCCTGTATAGCGTCATACACAGCGGGATCTACATCATGGATGGATCCATCTGCAAGTGCATTAAATAAATCGTAAAGCGGCGCCTTAACTGTTTCTTTCAGCATACCAGCTTGTTTTTGACCTAAAGTCTGGCTTTGCCCTTTAAGCTCCATTAGCATAATCGCTGCATCATTTAAAGCAAAGGCACCAAGTGCTGTACCAGGCAGGTTTACATCAGGATATTTCTGGATGGCACCAAAGTGGGAGTAGCCTCTCTGCAGTGTCTGAGCAGCAAGGGCATTGACCTGCTTTCCTAATGTAAGAACATCCTCATCCACCTCATATTCGTCACCTGTGAAAGGATCGGTATAGGGGTCTGCCACAACTGCTGCAAGCTGAATTATCTTCATCAGATACGGTATTAAAGCCGCGGTGATGAACATCTACATAGACATCAGAGCGCAGATCCTGGAACACACTCGTAACAGTTACTGTTATTGGTCGCTCTATCATTTAGGAAAGCTTCGACTTCACCTTTATCCTGGTCTACCACTCTGAAATTCAGGTTCGGGTTATAGTCACGATTCTGGTCGTATCTAGGAATTCCATATACGACCTTTCCATTATTATTCTGGGCTCTTTCGCTTCCGTCACTGTTAAAATACCATGGAGCTTCTATACCTTTAGGAAGGTCAATGTTCTCCGGAGAAAAAGGAACCAACTGGAATAGGATATTTTTACCATAAAAATAAGAAAAAGGCGCCCATGAATCAGGACGCCTTCTTCTTATAAAACTGCTAAATCTTCATTTTTCAAATCTGTGATAAACATATGTCCGGGTGCATGTGTAATCATGATTTCCGGTTTTACATGCATGGCAACTGCCTGGGGGGTGACACCGCAAGCCCAAAAGACCGGAACTTCGCCATCTTTAATCGTGACAGAGTCGCCAAAATCTGGCTGATTGATATTTTTTACGCCAATGGCTTCCGGATTCCCAATATGGACTGGAGCGCCATGTACAGAAGGGAAGCGGCTTGTTACTTGCACCGCTCTGATTGCATCTTTTTCCTTCATTGGCCGCATGCTGACAACCATTGGGCCTTCAAACCGGCCTGCTTTTACACAGGCAATATCCGTTTTATACATTGGCACATTTCGGTTTTCCTGGATGTGCCTAATAGGGATATTGTTTTTAATCAATGCCTCTTCAAACGTAAAGCTGCAGCCCAGCAGAAATCCTACCATCTCTTCATTCCAATAAGAGCTTATATCTGTCAGCTCTTCAGCCAGCTCGCCGTTCCGGTAAATCCTGTATTTAGGAATATCTGTTCGAATGTCAGCATCAGGAGCAGAGAGCTGCGGAACAGGAGAACCAGGTTCGGTGACGTCAATGATGGGACAAGATTTCGGGTTTCTTTGGCAAAAGAGCAAAAACTCGAATGCCATTTCCTTTGGCAGAATGGCCAAATTCGCCTGAATATACCCATTTGCCATTCCGGATGTCGGCTTGTCCCAGCCTTGGCCGCGGATTAACTTACGTGCTTCAGCAGGACTCCAAATAGAAGGGTCGCTCATGAAGAATTCTCCTTTCAACCTTATTTAAATAACTGAGGGATACCATTTATTAATGAATAAACACCCATATAAGACATGGCTGCAACAATGATCACGCCAAAAATCGTCATCCAAAGTGGATGCTTATAGTCACCGACAATTTTGGTTTTATAGGCAGCAACCAGCATGACACCTAATGCAATCGGCAAAATTAAACCATTTAATGAACCAACTAAAACTAAAATCTTAACAGGTTTTCCAATGATGACAAAAACAAGTGTGGATATGGCAATAAAACCTACAATCAGCCATTTATGATATTTTTCCAGGACCGGGCTGAAGGTACGAATAAAGGAAACAGACGTATAAGCTGCACCAACTACAGATGTTACAGCGGCAGCCCACATCACAACCCCGAAAATTTTATAGCCGATATTGCCTGCTGCCAATTGGAATACAGAAGCAGGAGGGTTGGATGGATCGAGCGCCAGTCCTTGGGACACAACCCCCAATGCAGCTAGGAAGAGGAATATACGCATGACAGACGCAATCCCAATCGCGCTGATGGAGCTTTTTGTAACTTCAGGAAGAGCTTCTTTTCCTTTAACCCCGGCATCAATCAAGCGATGCCCGCCAGCGAAGGTGATATATCCGCCAACTGTTCCCCCAACTAAAGTTATAATGGCAAGAATATCAATTTTATCCGGTGCGAATGTTTTAACAACAGCTTCTCCAACTGGAGGCTGTGCCGTGAACATGACATAAATGGTGAGGCCAATCATTACAAAACCCAAAATCTGAGTAAAGCGGTCCATCAGCCTTCCAGCTTCTTTTACAATAAAGATCCCTATTGCCAGGATGCCGCTTAGCAAAGCACCCATTTCAGGGGAGATGCCAAAAATAACATTGGTACCCAGGCCGGCTCCCGCGATGTTCCCAATATTAAAAGCAAGGCCGCCCATAACAATAAGGGCAGCGAGAAAATAACCAAGCCCGGGGAGGAGATCGTTCGCAATATCCTGGGCTCTTTTTTCGGAAACAGCAATAATTCTCCAAATATTCATTTGCGCACCGATATCAATAATGATGGATATTAAAATAACAAAGCCAAAACTGGCTAAAAGTGTTTCAGTAAATACAGTTGTTTGTGTCAGGAACCCCGGTCCAATGGCCGATGTAGCCATTAGGAACGCGGCACCCAGCAATAAGCTCGCATTTGATTGCTTTTTCATTCATTTTCCCCCTGTTTTTTTTGTTTCTGTTTACTTTTTCCCATTTTTCGTTTACGAAATCCCATTTTGCAGCGATAGCATTTATTTCAAAAAATCACCAATTTTAGCTACCTTAATCCCAGCATCCTTCAAAGCAGTCGGAATATATTTGGCAAATTCTAGTGCGCTTTCACCATCGCCGTGAATGCATATCGTGTTTGCTTCTATAGTAACTTCCGTGCCTTGAATAGAAGTGACTTTCCCTTCCTTTACCATCCGGATTACCTGATTAACTGCAGCTGTATGGTCTGTAATGAGGGCATTGCTTTCTCTTCTGGAGGTAAGCGAGCCATCTTCCTGGTAAGTACGGTCTGAGAACACTTCATGGGCAGAGCGGAGACCGATTTTTTTCCCGGCCTTCACAAGCTCACTGCCAGCAAGACCAAATAAAATTAATTCAGGATCCACTTTATAAACTGCCTCGGCAATTGCCTCGGAAAGAGGAGCACTTTTAGAAGCCATATTGAATAGGGCTCCATGTGGCTTAACATGCTGAAGCTTGCCGCCTTCGGATTTGACAAAACCATATAATGCCCCGATTTGGTAGACTGCCAGGTCATAGGCTTCCTGGGGTGTAATGCTGATGTCGCGCCGTCCGAATCCAGGAAGATCCTGCAAGCCAGGGTGTACGCCGATTCCGACGTTTCTATCCAATGCCATCCTTACCGTTTTGCGCATAGTGGCAGGGTCGCCTGCATGAAAGCCGCACGCAATATTGGCAGAAGTAATATAGTCCAGGATTTCCTCATCCCGTCCCATTTTATACGCTCCAAAACTTTCACCCATATCACAATTAATATCAACCATATGCATCTCATTTTCCTCCTATCTGGTTTTTAAATAGATTCCTTGCTTCAATTCTTTTAATTTCCTTTCCCTCTCGAGGTATAAGTGCTGAGCCTTTTCATGTGATATTTCCACAAATCTCAGCTTATCACCGGGCTTGGCCTGTGCAAGCAAAGGGAGGTCGGTAAAAGCGACTTGGCCGATTTTTGGATAGCCACCGGTTGTTTGTCTGTCCGCAAGTAATACAATCGGATTTCCATCAGGCGGAACTTGTATTGAACCGAAATTGACAGCCTCGGAAATCATTTCCGCTGGTTCAGATAATGAAAGGGCAGGGCCCTTCAGTCTGTAACCCATTCGATCTGACTGTGCTGTTACTTCAAATTCAGCACCGATCAGTTTTTTCTGGCTCTCCTTTGAAAAAAGCTCAAATTGGCGTCCCTTTGTGAAGCGGATGCACGGATTGGATTCAGAATTCGGAATGAGCTCCGCTGTGATGGACCAATCACTTTCTAAAAAGGGTTGGTTTTGTAAATGTCGTGCTAAATATTCCGTCATTTTATCTGATTGGTCTGATGGCGTCCCCCAAACAAGCTCGTCACCAGCTTTTAAAGATCTTCCTTCATAACCGCCAATGCCAGCACGCAAATAAGTGGCCTTGCTTTTCATTACTTCAGGTACAGAGAAGCCGCCGGCAACAGCCAAATAGGCACGGCAGCCGCTCTGTGTGTAGCCGAATTTAAGTTCGCTGCCTTTTTTCACAAAAATAGATCTCCAGGATCGAACAGGCACGTTATTTATAACTGGAGATAGATCCCCGCCGCAAATAGAGATAAGGGCATCTTCTCCAAAAATGATTGTGGGCCCCAGCATGGTTATCTCCAGAGTAGGTTCATTTTCAGCATTACCTGTCAGCAAATTAGCCATTCGGTGTGCAAATGGGTCCATCGCTCCGCTTGCAATTACGCCAAATTTTTGGAACCCGGTTCTCCCCAAATCCTGTATGCTTGAAAGGAGACCCGGTTTTTTTATTTTAAGCATTACTCTGTCTCCTTCCAATTCTCGTATTCTTTCAGGCTAATCGGGAAAAATTTGATTTTATCCCCTGCTTTTAACAAGGTAGGGGAATCATCATGCGGGCGGAACAATTTGACAGGAGTTCGCCCAATCAGCTGCCAGCCGCCAGGTGTTTCGATCGGGTAGATCCCAGTCTGCATGCCTGCAATCCCAACCGTCCTTTCCGGAATTTTTAAACGGGGAGATTCCCTGCGGGGAGCAGCGATTTTCTCGGACATGCCTCCAATAAAAGGAAAGCCTGGAGCAAACCCAATCATATAAACCAGATAGTCGCCAGAAGAATGAATAGTAATGACTTCCTCCGGTGTAATTCCATTATGGTCTGCAACATACTCCAGATCCGGACCGAATTCACCGCCATAGCAAACAGGAATTTCAACAACCCTTGCTTCTTCAGCTTTGCTTGCTTCTAAACCCTCCATCAGCGGTTGAATCAGTGAACAAACGTGGTCATATGGAAGCTTGTCATTTGAAAGCTGATAAATCTCTAGCGGATCATAAAAAATGCTAACAGTCGTAAAAGCAGGGATGTACTCAGTCATCCAATCCGGCGGCTGATTTTCAAGGACTGCTGTTAAGGCCTGAACCTTTTCGTGCGCTTCCTGGCTAATTTCGTTCGCAAGTTCAATGAGGACGGCATTCTCTCCAAGAGGGTGTATAGTGTATTCCATTTTTTCACCTACTTCCTTTAAAATACTATTCAGTAATAGTAATTAGCTTTCGATGTTTGGTTAAAATAGAAACTTATTGATTCTCTAATATAAATGTTTACCGGTACTAATACCGGGATTATAAAGGTAGTTTATAACCAATGGTTTCCATCTACTCAACAACTTACGCTAACTAAATATATTATTCAATAATAGACTGAAAATTCTTTTTGTGCAAATTGTTCGGTTATATGTCCTTCTAAACTAGGAAACTAGAAACTTTGTAGCGATGCTTAATGAAATCCTCTTAGAAGAGAAGCAGAATAACGAAAAATGAACCTCCATTTTCTTCATAGTTTACGAAACCTGCAAATATGGGAATACAGAAGAGACATTATGATTTAGGGAGAGATATTTGTGGGTGCAAAAACAGAAATTAAACTGTCGGAAAGATTTGAGGCAGCTTTTAACCGAATTCATAAAGCCTTAAAACAATCTGCCAAAAAAGCTAGGACAGATAAATTTTATAAATTGATTGAGATCCAAAAAAATCACTCGCTGATTCGTTTATATGAAGATGATTTATATCAATTTGCAAAACTTCGAAATGCGATCGTGCATGAAAAAATTGATCTCGATTATTATATTGCCGAGCCTCATTTGGAGACAGTTGAGAGGATCGAGAGGATTGCTGAAGATTTTGAGAAACCGAAGACAGCACTGTCGATCGCCGCGACACCTGTTTTTTACTTTTACGAAGATGGCAAGCTTTCAGATGTCTTGGCCATTATCAATAAGTTTTCACATTCCCAGTTTCCCATTTATAGTAGAAAGGAAGAATACTCGTGGCTGCTGACTTCAGCAGATATTGTAAAATGGATGGCCGAGCATTTTACAGAAGATTCGATTCAGTTGAAAAAAGTGCAAATAAAAGAGCTATTTAATAAAAAATCAAAGCATCAAATAACGTTTGTCAGCAAAGATACGTCCATTTTTGATTTAGAGGACTTATTTGAAGAGTATAGATGTAAAAATGAAAAACTGGAAGGCATTATTGTTACTGAAAAGGGTAAGCCGACAGAAAAGCCAAAAGGAATCATAACTGCCTGGGACCTTCTTGAAGCGGATAGCGAGAATTAATTATGAAAAAAGGTGCAAACCGATTGGTTGGCACCTTTTTTCAGTCCCCTTATGGACGTTTACAGGAATCCTATTGCATCAGGCCAAAGCGGATTAATGTGGGCCTATCCTGCACTTGCATCCCCGCTGACCTCCGAGCAAAGATTCCTTTCTTTGCAATGCCAAACGAATACCGTGAAGTCGCTGTAAACCTGATCATGGCTTCAGTCCCTCCTTTTGGTTATGGCCTTGCATTAATACTATTTCCACGATTTTGAAAAATAAAACATCTTTAAATACCTCTGTAAAAATGCCATAAATATGCTAAGATAAGGTGATAGCTAAATAGAAATCCGTATGATTACGGTAGAGGTTCTAGCTACCCTCTTTAAAAAACTAAGGAAAACAGGTCTGCTTTCTTTAGTAGTCCTGTTTTTCTATTAAAAGGAGAATTTTCTTATGAAAAATGATAAAGCGCTCGTAGTGTTCAGCGGCGGGCAGGATAGCACCACATGCTTATTTTGGGCAAAAGAATATTTCGCAGAAGTGGAAGCAGTCACTTTTAATTATAATCAGCGGCATAAGCTAGAAATTGAATGCGCACAGCAAATCGCAAAAGAATTGGGCGTTACCCATCATATACTAGATATGTCATTACTAAACCAATTGGCGCCAAACGCATTAACACGTAATGATATCGAAGTGAAGGATGGGGAAGAGGGGGAACTTCCATCCACGTTCGTACCAGGCAGGAACTTGTTATTCCTATCTTTTGCTGGCGTGCTTGCCAGTCAAATCAATGCCAAGCATATCATAACTGGTGTATGCGAAACAGATTTCAGCGGATACCCGGATTGCAGGGATGTTTTTATAAAATCACTGAATGTAACACTTAATCTTTCAATGGACCAGCAGTTTGTCATTCACACGCCATTAATGTGGCTGAATAAAGCGGAAACATGGAAGCTGGCAGATAAACTGAATGCGCTTGACTATGTACGTGAAAAAACGCTCACCTGCTACAACGGAATTCCTTCTGATGGCTGCGGGGAGTGTCCGGCATGTCATTTAAGGCAAAAAGGGCTTGAAGAATACCTCAAAGAGAAGGGGGAGCTATAAGCCATGTACGGATTCAGGATTGTTGATAAGCTTCAGAAGATTGACAAGGATATTAAGCGCGATCAGCTAAAATATCATCAAAAACGTGTTCTTGTCAGCAAGGAATTCACCTTTGATTCCGCCCATCATTTGCATTGCTATGAAGGCAAATGCAAAAATTTGCATGGCCACACATACAAAGTCATTTTTGGCATCAGCGGATTTGTTGATGACAGAGGGCTGATGATTGACTTTGGTGATATTAAAGAAATCTGGAAAAATGATATTGAAGTTTTCCTTGACCATAAGTATTTGAATGAAACACTACCGCCTATGAATACGACAGCAGAGAACATGGTTGTCTGGATTTATGAAAAAATGGCGGAATCCCTTCAAAACCGGAAGGATCAATATATTGGGGCACGCGTGGAATTTGTACGCCTTTACGAAACTCCTACCAGCTATGCAGAAGCGAGAAGGGAGTGGATGGAGGTTGAGTAAAATCCCTGTTCTTGAAATTTTTGGGCCGACCATCCAGGGTGAAGGAATGGTTATCGGCCAGAAAACAATGTTTGTCCGCACAGCAGGCTGTGATTATTCCTGCAGCTGGTGCGATTCTGCATTCACCTGGGATGGAAGCGCTAAAGACAGCATCCGTCAAATGGAACCCGATGAGATTTGGAAGGAACTGAAGGAACTTGGCGGCGACGGTTTTTCCTTCGTGACCATCTCTGGAGGAAATCCGGCTCTTTTGAAAAACCTCGATGAATTTATTTCATTACTGAAAGCAGAAAGGATCAAGATCTGCCTAGAAACCCAGGGAAGCCGCTGGCAGGACTGGTTTTACGAAATTGATGAACTGACCATTTCACCTAAGCCGCCAAGCTCAGGAATGAAAACAGATTTCGAAATGCTTGATTTGATCCTCGAAAAACTGCAAAGAAAAGGCGATAGAGATAAACATGTCTCCTTAAAGATTGTAATCTTTAATGATGCTGACTATGAGTATGCAAAAATGGTCTATCAGCGCTACCCGGGTATTCCGTTTTATTTGCAGGTGGGGAATGATGATACGGCTACTGCTGATGACCGGGATCTGATCCAAAGACTGCTTGGCAAATATAATTGGCTCATCGAGAAAACGATGGCTGACCATGATTTGAAAGATGTAAAAGTCCTGCCGCAGCTCCACACATATATTTGGGGCAATAAGCGGGGAGTATAGCCTTTTTCATATACCCGTTACATGCATTATGGGCGGGTTTCTTTTTTTTGAGAGCTTTTATGAAAAAAATACTTCCCATTTGTGCTTTTTCTTGAAGTTACAATGCATGATAATAATTAGCCTGCCAGGCCTTGTGTCCGGCAGTTTTTTTAGTTAGAAAGATTTTTTCAATCCCAGGGAATGCTAGCAAAAAGGAGTGTGGAAAATGAAAATATTCATTAGCTTTCTGTTACTGATTTTTTCATTAAGTAGTACGGAAGGTTACGCCGCTGCAGCTTCGCCAAAACCCGAGCTGGCCATTGTCATTGATGACCTGGGGAACAATATGAAGGGTACAGCTGAAATGATGGAACTTCCGGTCACTTTGACGGTTGCCATCATGCCTTTCATGCCAACGACAAAAGAGGATGCCGAATTGGCTAATAAAAACGGTCATGAGGTAATTGTTCATATGCCAATGGAGCCTAAAAAGGGAAAGAGGAGCTGGCTTGGACCGGGAGCCATTACAACTGACCTGAGCAATGAGGAAATCCGTAAAAGGGTTGAGGATGCCATCAAGGAAGTGCCACATGCAGTTGGGATGAATCATCATATGGGGTCAAAGGCGACTGAAAATGAGAGGGTCATGAGAATTGTTATGGAAGTTTGTAAGAAACATGGCCTTTTTTACTTGGACAGCAAAACAACCGGCAAAAGCGTGGCAGGCAAGCTGGCAAATGAAATTGGTGTTCCTTATGTAGAGAACCATATTTTTTTCGACGATATTTACACCACCGCACACATCACTAAACAAGCGGATCGGCTGGCAGAAAAACTTGTAAAAAGCGAACGAATTATCGCAATAGGGCATGTTGGCGTCACAGGACCTAAAATGGTATCCGTTTTGAAGGAATACATCCCTGTCTATAGGCAAAAAGCCAATATTGTCCCGCTGTCAGAGCTAATCCCCGGCTACGAACTAATTGACGATGGACCATAAAAATAAAGCTGCAAACCCGAAGAGGTTTGCAGCCTTTATGGTGTGTAATGAAACTGGTCTAGTGGTGGTATAGGTACCTGGTACTGAAAGGGGCCGCCCACATTCCGGTCTGGTTAGTCCCGCAACGAAGCGAAGTTAGAAGAGGTGGGCGGCCGTGAATATAGTATATGCAATCAGCGTAAAAGGATGCAAGAAACCTTCCAGCATTTTGGCAGGAAGGTTTCTGCATCTTACTGGTCTAGTGTGGTATAGGTACCTGGTACCTTTTTGAATGCCAGATACATCATCGGCACGATGATCAGGGTTAGGATTACCGAGAACAGGATGCCAGAGATGATCGTGATGGCGAGGGGCGTAAATAAGGCATCGCCGCTTACTGCTACTGGGATCAGCGCTACAATGGAAGTGAGTGCTGTTAGCAGGATGGGGCGGATTCTTGTACGGCCTGCTTCTACAACTGCTTCTTTTTTAGGCATTCCATTTCTTAGTCCCTGTTCCATAAATTCAATCAGCACGACAGAGTTTCTAACTACAATTCCGGTCAATGAAACCATACCCATAACGGCAAGGAAGCTGATTGGCGTTTGTGTGACAAACAGCCCAAGGATTGCACCTGCAATCGCCAGATAAACAGCAATCAGGACCAGGAATGGAAGTCCCAATGAGTTAAACTGAAAGGCAATCAACAAGTATACCAGAAAGATGACAATGATAAATAAAACGGTAATCTCAGCAAAGAAATCATTTTGCGCCTGATTTTCTCCGCCTACTGAAATACTATAATTATTATCATTCAGATTTTCTCGTTCATCTTCAACGACATTTTGCACATTTTCCTTGAAATTCTCCTCGTCCTTTGGGAAAGCTCTAATCGTAATAGCACGATCTCCATTTAGATGAGGAATTCGCTGAATTTCTTCCGTTTTTTCTTCATCTACAAGAGTGTCAATGGCCACGAGGGCTGGAGGACCACCCTGGGCACTGCCAGCCGCAATTTCAAGTTCGGAAAGATCAAGCGCTTCATCTTTTTCACCCAGAAGGATATTCATATCCATTTTGGTAATTCCATTGTCAAAAGGCTTAAGAGGAATCCCTTCCGTTGCAAGACGAATTTGCTCGCTTATCTGGTTAACCGTGATTCCATACTCCTCTAAAAGCTCCCGATTTGGAACATACTTTAAGGTAGGCTCAGGATTGCCAATATTATCGACTACAAAGTCGGCTCCTGCTTTATTCATATCTTCAGTCAGGCTATCCCTCAGTTCCAAAAGCTTCCCGATTTCCGGTCCTTTAATCGTTACCGTTACAGGAGCGCCAGCAGGAGGCCCCTGCTGGATGGTTTCCATAAAAATCTCAGCACCCGGATATTTATCCCGAAGCACTGAAGACCAGTCATCGATCAATCCCTGCGCTGTCTGGCTTTCCCGATCTACCCGGGCTACTATTTGACCGGTATTAGGACCCGTTACCTGAAGTGAGCTATTAAACAAATTTGGCAGCCCGGTTCCAGCAAATATGCTCGTTTCCGTTACACCCTTATCACTTAATAGCATGGCTTCAATATTTTCAAGCTCATTTGCTGTTTCCTCAAGAGTTGTTCCGATCGGCAGGGAAACATCAATCGTTACTTCTTCGCGGTCAGCTGCAGGGAAAAATTCAAACGGTGTTAATACAACCAATCCCAAAATAACTGTAGTAAAGATTAATCCAAGGATAGAAACCAGTTTTGGTTTTTTTGAAAAAGGCTTTAAAATTTTATCAGCATAGAAATCAGCTGTTTTATTCAATGGTTTGCCCAATAAACCTGGTGCATCTGAAACCTTTTTGCTCGTTTTTCGATAGAGCATAAAACGCAGCATCGGCACAAAAATCAGCGCCACAAGTGTCGATGCCAGAATTGTCGTAATCAGGACCGTTGGCAGTGCACGGATAAATGCTCCATTGCCCCCGGATAAAAAGACGAGCGGAAGAAATGTAAAAACGATCGCCAGTGAAGAGGTGACAATAGAGATCCATATTTCTTTTGTCCCATTTACAGCGCCAGCCAGGGCGTTATCACCCAGCTTGTAGCGCCGTTGTATATTATCATTGACTACAATCGAGTCATCAACCAGTATACCTAATGCGATGATGGCACCAATGACTGATATTTGGTTTAAATCCACCTCCGCAAACGGAAGGGGAATCAGCCCCATTAAGATAGAGATTGGAATGGCCAGCGCCACGACAAAAGCGCCAGATACCGTTAAACCAAGCGCAGTTGTTAAAATAACCGCAATGACTGAAATGGCGAGAGAAAGGAACAATCCATCAAATATATCTGTCACCAAATTAGCCTGAGAGTAATAATTCTCTAGTGTTACATTCTCAGGCAGCCCTGTGCTGAGCTCCTTCACTTTTTCACTTACTCTTTCATCAACAGACGGGATATCCTGGCCTTCTTCCACAAAAGCGGTAAACGAAATAGAAGGCTTTCCGTCTAGACTAACAATATCTTCTTTCTCCTGTTGAACAATTTCAGCCTTTCCCACATCTCCCAACAGGACTGTTTCGCCTTGAGGAGTCTTTCCGACAAATATATCCTCAATTTTCTCTACAGAAGTAAAGTGATCAACAGTCAATTGCACAACTTCTTGATTTATTTCCTGTTTCCCAATAGGAGTAGGGTAATATTCCTCATTAATTGCCTCGATCACATCCGGAAGGATAACACCCTTTCCTTTTAATAGCTCAGGATCGAGCCGGATCGCTATTTCTTCTTCAGGGAGACCCTTCATTGTTACTCCAGCTACACCTCTTAAGGATTCAACTTCCTCTTTCCAGCGAGTTAATTCTTTTTTTAATGGAAGAAGATTTTCCATATCATTACTTGTGAGATGATAAGAAACGATGGGCATTTTAATCGTTGACTCATTAATTTCAGGTTCAAATGCTTCCTCAGGAAATCCGGCAGCTGTATTTGATACTGCCTGACGGATATTGCTGAAAACTTCTTTTTTGTCTTCTCCGTCAGATACGGTTACGATTATAGCTGAGAAGCCAGCGGCCGAAGAAGAACTGATTTCTTCAATTCCTTCAATAGGCAGCAATTTTGTTTCCAAGGGGTTTGTTATATTTCGTTCCACACTATCTACTGTAGCACCGGGATAGACAGTATTTACTGTGCCGATATTGACAGTGGTTTCAGGAATTTCCCTTTGCGGAAGCTGAAAGAACGTAAACACGCCAATAATAACAAATAATAAAAACAAAATGAGAAAAATTTTGGACCGCTTTAGTATCCATCCTAGCATTTATGTTCCTCCTCCTGGTATTGACTCACGGGTCAATTGATGAATAAAATAGTTTTAAACCTTTACATAACAAGGAAATGTAATTGACTCAATAGTCATTTTGCATGTTTTTGCAGATGGAGTCAAGAATGAGTGTGCTGGGTTTAGATACAAAACCAATTTATGTCCGAGGTGCTGATATGAATAAAAGAGAAGTCATTTTAGAAACGGCAGTTGAGCTTTTTGCCGAGAAAGGATACAGCCATACATCCATGCAGGAAATTGCCGAAGGAGTGGGAATTTCCAAGGGCTCATTGTATTCCTTTTTTACGTCAAAAGAAGATCTAATCATTTCGATCTATGAACATTATCAGCAGCTTGTGTTCGAGCGAGTTTTCATTATTGGTCTTGACGCGGATCTTCCGCCGAGGGAAAAGCTTGAGAAGCAATTTGAGGTTCAGTTTGAGGGAATTCTGCATTATAAAGCTTATATGAAAATGCATATGCGCGGTGAAACAGGGACGAGTAACAAAAAAATTTCCGCCATGGAACACAGGATGAGAGGCCGCTTATTTTCATGGCTGCAGAATAGCTTACTAGAGCTTTACGGAGATAAAATAACTGCTTATAAATGGGATCTGCTGTTCATGACGCAATCCATCTATCGCACCTATATGATGCTCTTGGTGACAGGGCAGGCAGAAGCAGAACCTGCTGCTATTGGCAAACACATCGTAAGGCAGCAGGATGTAATGGCAAATGACTTTCTAAATGGGAATAGCCAACCCATCCTTAATGAAGAAATGATGCAGAACTTTGTCGTCGAAATGGATAGGGAGGGAGCATTCGTTTCTTTTGAAAAAAGGGAGCAGGCCTGGAAAACACTTTACAACAAACTAAACAAACTGGATTCTTCTCAATCTTTCGACTTAAAAGAAATTGCCAACCGCATCTCTGATGAAACAAAGAAATCCCGTCCTGAAAAAGTAGTACTAAAAGGGCTTTTCGCTTTACTAAAAGAAAACGAGGAAGTTGCAGACGAAGCAAAAGCCCTGGAAGACGTGATTCTCTCTGTATAAATTAGATCTTTATATGTGAAAAATAACATTGTCATCCATTCTTTTTCGGATTGCGGCAATGTTTATTTTTTATCCTGTTTTCAAAAAGTGATGCGGAAGTTTGTCAGGCTTTTATACAGGGTATGTAAAGCAATATAAACAATAATGAAAGGAGAGATTAGGATGCTTTGGACGATTGCAGGTATTTTGCTTGTATTATGGATCCTCGGATTAATATTTGAAGTAGCAGGTGGCATTATCCATCTTCTGCTAGTGATTGCAGCCATCATTATTGTCGTAAACTTTATTAAAGGCCGGGCATCAGGCAGGGGATAGGAAAGAAGTTCAAACAAAAAAGCCTTCATTGAAGGCTTTTTTCTATGCCCTTTTCCTTTTTACAGCATCATCGGGGAGCACTTGCATTTCCCGGTTCATTGTATTCCATTGATTCCATCCATAAAGCCCTTACTCAAATCGCGGAAGCAAAATTTTGACACCAGAGCAGAAATTTCATTTAATTTTCCTCAAAGAGTGACGCCTAATTCGGTTGGTGCCGGCCGGCAGAGTTTACTTTAGCGAGTGAAGTCTTTACCTGTTCATCAGATAATTTAAACAATGGCAGCTTGATTGTAAAAGTCGTCCCATTATTCTCTTCGCTATCAATATTATACTCGCCCTTCATGCGTTTAATAATGTCAAAAGAGATCATCAGGCCAAGCCCGGTACCTTTTGTTTTCGTTGAATAGTATGGCTGGCCCACCATTGACAATTGCTTTTGTGAAAGGCCAATTCCCTCATCGATTATTTGAATATATGCAGTGCTTCCTTTTTCAAATGCGGAAACCTCCAAAATTCCTCCATCAGGCATTGCTTCAATACTATTTTTTATAAGATTAATAAAAAGCTGCTTGAGTTCATTCCTATTGCCATTAATAAAAATACCTTCAGAAATTTTAGTTTTAATTTCGACCTTAGCCATTAAAGCATACGACCTCATAAAATCCGCCACTTCAAATAGTGTAGCCGAAAGAAGGACCTTTCCGGAAACTGAGCTATCCGGACGAGCCAGTGAAAGAAAATCATTGATAATGTGGTTTGTCCGGTCAAGCTCTTCCAATGACACTGAGATGAAGGTACTCTGATCCGAAGTGAGATTCTGGTCATCCTTTAGCATTTGCAGAAATCCTCTTACCGTGGTCATTGGATTTCTGATTTCGTGGGCAACAGATGCTGCCAGCTGGCTAATGGCATTTAATTTATCTGCACTCTTTAGTTTTTCCATCATGGCAGCTTGCAATCGATTGATTTCAATTAAATAAATAATCATGGAAATCGTGACAATTGAAACGATTGAGAACAAGACAAGGTATAGAGCTTCCCCGTAAAGCCCCTCTTGGATAAAAATTAGATAACGGGTAATGGTAATTGGTACATAAAATACCGCTGCTAAACTAAGCTTTTGCCTGAAAGAGCATTTCTGATAATATTTCGACGCAAAATAAAAGAGAACAGCGATAATGGAATAATTCAAAATCATGAAGAGGAGGGATCCTGCTGAAAAAATGGCTTTAAAACCGATTAATACACTGATCGTAATAATCCCCGCAACAGGATGGATATAGAAATAAGCCACAAATACGGGTATAAATTTTAAATCGAAAGACTGATCCCCAGCAATTGTGACAGGAAAAGCCATAGTCAAGAAAAGGGAGAAAATAAGCGCAACTATAAGAAATGACCGTGACTTCATACCTGCTCTTTGATGAGAAAGCAGGTTATTGGTAAAAGGTATTATCATCATGATCAAAAAATGCAAGATCAAGTCAGCTGCAAAATCATTCAAAAGAACCATGCCTCCATACCTGTTTATCTATTAACTAATTAAACAAAAAGGAGAGAGACTCCTTTATAAATCGACAATCTTTTGATAAAAATTTACTTTTTAACGACTATAGATTACATAATATATAATTATAAAAAACTTACCTCCTAAAACGTTCCTTCCTTTTTCCAGCGCCTTCGACAAACTTCCCTATTAAACAAGTACGAATACCGCTTTTTAAATTGAGTATCAAGGCCTGTTTCAACCTCATTCAACAGCATGTTGCAGCCTTATTAAGTATTTTGATGCAGGATCATAAATCTATAATTCTATATGAAATTCAATTTATTTTTTCAGGGTTAGGGATATTAGCTTATTTTCTGGTTATCTGTCTAAATATGACAATTTATTCTATTGATAAATCTTATAATGGGCTTGTTTAAGAGAAAGGCTTTTTTCGTATAGATTGTTGTTTTTGGACTATAAAGCTTGCCCGTTGATTTCCACTCCAATCAACTCAGTAATTAAAACTAGTTTGTAAGCAATAAAATTTTCGATAACTGCCAGTAAAAAGCAGACCCTATAAAAGAGTCTGCTAATCGATTTCTTTTTTATTTTTCCCTTTAATAAACCTATAGGCCAAATACGCAATATATAGCGGAATCGCTATGTAGATCAGGTTGGGAAATGGCCCGTAAGATCCCTTATAGATGACATACAACACGCTTCCCAAAAAGATTGTGACGATTGTCCCGTACTTTGGAAGTGGAACTTCCTTAAAGCTGGGAATTCGTATTCGGCTAACCATTAAAAAGCATAATGCCGTAAACACAACCGTTGTAATGATATTTGGAATCCTGTCACCAAAAAGTGTCAGAATCGCCATAATCCCCCCGGCTGCCGTGATGGGCACACCGATAAAATAGTTCAGGGAGGATTTCGGAGGGCTTATGTTAAATCTGGCTAAACGATAGGCTCCGAATAATGGAAAAAGACCTGAAACAATTAATCCAAGTATTCCAAATTGAAAAAAGTATGTATAGAATACCAAAAATGATGGCGCCACTCCGAACGTAACGATGTCTGCCAGTGAATCTAGCTCTTTTCCAAGCGTACTATCCGCTTTCAGCATTCTGGCAAGCCTGCCGTCCATGCTATCAAGCATCATGCCAATTAAGATGAGAATAGCTGCATTTTTGAATTGTCCATTGGCAGCAAAACCGATTGATAGAAAACCGCAATATAAGTTACCCAACGTAACGATGTTTGGGATTGTTTTAATAAAACGCACGCGTGACCATCACACTCCAAATTTAATAAAAGTTTATTTTAGTATGTATTCCCCTCCATTATATCATTTAATCTATATGCACAGTTGCCTTCTTTCAAATGGCACCAAATATACATGATATAGTTACTTGTCCTGTACAACAATCGTTTAGCTCTCATTGTATATTGTATAGACAGGGAGGTGAAAACCGATGCTTACTAATCGTTCAGGCTGCAAAGAAAATAACGGCTTTACACAATCCGCAAAGATTTATACAACAAATGATTTCCTTGCCCAATTTATTGACCAAAATACCGCCATTCCAGCAGTGATCAACTTAAACAGCGCAAAAGGCAAATCCAATTTTGATTTTGATCCATCGAGCAATACGATTACTGTAAAAAAAGATGCCCAATATTTCCTGCAGTTCAGTGTTCAAGTATTCAGCGCTGCCCCTCCATCAAACCAGCCGTTAAGATTTGAACTGCAAATAAACGGCGGAACAATCATCAACTCCCAGACCACTTTTAATAACAACACATTTGATACAGCCTATGTTACATCCACCTTACTTGTAAAAGAATTAGAAAAAGGCGATAAGATTCGCCTGGTACTTGCAGCCCCTTCACCGATTCCATCCGGGGCAGTGATCCGGATGGATTTTGCGAGTATTACTATTTTCGAAGCTTAACCCATGAAAAGGCCCTTAATTAATAAATTAAGGGTCCACTTATTTTATATATCTATTTCCGCCTGGATCAGCAGCTTTTGTATCTTAGCGATCCGTCCTTAAATCTTTCTTCCTTTTAAAGTACCTTCTCTTTTCTCATCATCTTGATTTTCTCAGCTGTTATTCCTGCAATCTCTGTTAAAAGTTTTTCAGTGTGCTCGCCTTTTTTGGGAGGAAAAGACGCTTCTGTCCTTAGATCGCCATGCATTTTAATAGCAGGATAACTAAGTTTTTTTTCAAAAGTTCTTTTGAAAAGAGGAAAGCCTTTCAGTTCCTCCGTTTCCAATATAGGAGTCAGGCAGCAATCAACTGTTTGCCCAAATTCAGACCATTCACTCATTGTCCTGCTTTTGAATAGTTCCGTTACTTCCATAAAAATAGGATTATCACTATTAGTCTTGGAAAACTGGGCCTCAATCCAATCTTCCCTTCCTGCTGCCTTGCAGAAGTTCACCCAAAACTTAGACTCCAGAGCAGCAAGAGCCATGAAACGTTTATCACCTGTTTCATAGATTGAATAAGCAATGATGTCCCCGTTTAAGATAGAAACGCCATTGGAATAACCTGTCTCATTCTCTATCAGCAGATGGTTACCCATGATTGAAGCCATAACCTCTGCTATGGAAATACAATGATAACTGCCCTTGCCGGAATGCTTACAGGAAAGCAAAGCAGCCAGTATTCTTTCGCTCGCTGCCATGCCTCCCATATAGTCTGCCATTGTAATGGCAGGATGGACTGGCCTTCTGTTTCGATCCTTTAGCTGGGCAAGAACTCCGCTTACCGCCATATAGTTCAAATCATGGCTTCCCAGATTGCGGTTTCCACCAATCTCACCGTAGCCTGTAAGGGAGCAATAGACAAGCTCTGGCTTCAGCTTTTTAGCAGATTCATAGTCAAGCCCAAACTTTTTCATCACTCCGGGGCGGAAACTTTCTAAGACAGCATCACTTTCTGCAATCAACTTCAGGGCAGCATCCCGCCCATCTTCCCTTTTTAAATCCAGCGTTATACTTTTTTTACCGCGGTTATTCGCCACAAATACAGCACCAGTTCCCTCAATTTTAACATCCAGATGCCTGCCCGGATCTCCATTAACCGGTTCTACTTTAATAACTTCAGCTCCCATTTCCGCAAGCCTCATTGAGGCATACGGACCTGGAAGATAATTTGAAAAGTCAATTATTCTTATGCCTTTTAACATCATGTAATCCTTTCTGCGTCTTATATTTTTCCATCCGCAAATAAATCTTCGAGCTGTTTGCGAAGCATGAATTTTTGGATTTTGCCGCTTGCATTTCTTGGCAGCACATCACAAAATACATACTTTTTTGGCCGTTTATAATTCGCGAGCTCGGTGCTGTTTTTACATAGTTCGTCCAGCTCTTGTTCTGTCAGGCAAGGATCTTTTTTTACAACAAATGCCGTAACCGTTTCTCCCCATCGGTCGTCAGGCTGGCCGATTACTGCAACATCAAGAACTCCGTCATGTGTATATAAAACATCCTCTACTTCACGCGGATAGATATTTTCTCCTCCGCTTATAATCATGTCATCGACACGGTCTTTTACAAATAGATACCCCTCTTCATCCAGGTATCCAATATCGCCCGAATGGTACCAGCCGCCATGCATTGCATTTTGGGTAGCTTGTTCCCGATTAAAATAGCCACTCATCATACATGGGCCTTTCACGATTATTTCGCCTGTCTCGCAAGCTGGAACGGTATCTTCCGGATCCGATGGTCCGTTTTCGTTTGGCCTGACAATTCGTATTTCATGATTTAGGCATGCCTGCCCTGCGGAGCCGGCTTTTCTGATCTGGTCGTGTTCAGACAGGAACGTGATAGCAGGGCCCATTTCCGTCATTCCATATGCCTGAACAAGGGAAATGCCTAATTTATCGCGGCAAGCATATACGAGTGCAGGAGCCATTGGGGCCGCTCCATAAAGCCCCAGCTTTAAGCTTTCAAGATTATATTCGGTGATTTTTTCCTGAAGAAGCATATTCCACATTGTAGGTGCTGCGAAAAATTTTGTGATTTTTTCTTCGCTAATTAACCTTAATACTTCTTTCGGTTCAAAATGATGGAGGATTATATTTCTGGCACCCGCATGCACTCGAGGCAAAAAGGCACAATGAAGCTCTGCACAATGAAACATAGGTGCGGTTACGAGGCCATTATCACTGCTTTCGAGCTTTGTCGCCCCGATGACGATAAGGCTTTGTTCAACCATATCACGGTGGCGATGAACCACACCTTTTGGCCTTCCGGTTGTACCGCTGGTGTACATAATGGCATACAAGTCATGCTCTTCTATTTCCGCCTCTATTTCGGTGTGTGGTGCGGAATCTACTTTTTCACGATAAGATGCTGCATATTCTGGCAGGTTTTCATCGATATACCAGAAGGATGTATGGGGGAATCGCTGAGCAATGGGAGTTATGCCGGATTCCAGCATTTGCTCAAATAACACTACTTTTGGTTCTGCATCCTGAAGAATATAAGCTACTTCCTCGGACATCAGCCTGAAGTTGATCGGATTGAACACCGCACCAATTTTCGCACAGGCAAAGAACGCCGTTGCCAGTTCTTCAGTGTTAAATAAATAGGTTGAAACCCTGTCGCCTTTCCTTACACCGGCATTTAATAGGGCATTCGCGAGCTTATTTATCTCCAGGCTCCATTCTTTATAAGTAAAACGCAGATTTTTTCTGACATCAAACAAAGCCTCTTTGTTCGGAAACTTCCCGGCAGTTAAGTCAAAAATCCTCCCGATTGTAGTCGTCAATTTCATTCCTCCCCTTTAATGTTAATTTAATCGTTCAAGAATTGTGGCATTTGCCATTCCATGGCCTTCGCACATTGTTTGCAGGCCGTAACGTCTTCCGGTCCTCTCCAGCTCATGCATCATGGTAACCATTAAGCGGGCACCACTTCCTCCTAGCGGATGGCCAAGGGCAATCGCGCCGCCATTTGGATTGAGCTTGGCCGGATCGGCCCCTGTTTCCTGCAGCCATGCAAGGGGAACCGGGGCAAAAGCTTCGTTCACTTCAAAAATATCAATCTCATTAATGGATAATCCAGCTTTTTTTAAGACCTTTTCTGTCGCCGGAATCGGTCCTGTCAGCATTAAGGTAGGATCAGAACCTACTACTGAGCGAGCTAGTATCCTAAACCTCGGTTTAAGCCCCATTACCTCGGCCTTTTCACGGGACATAATCAAAATGGCAGCTGCTCCATCACTTATTTGGCTTGAGTTGCCTGCGTGAATAACTCCATCTTTCTTGAAAACAGTTTTTAAGCAGCTCAGGGCATCTACAGATGTTTCTTTCCGGGGTCCGGAATCTTCGGTTACCATAACGGTTTGTCCGTCTGGCAGAGTCACTTTCACTGGTGCGATCTCCCTGGCAAAATAGCCTTTGGCTTTGGCATTCAGTGCTTTTTGATGGCTTTCATATGAATAATGATCCAATTGCTCTCTTGTAAATCCATACTTTTCTGCAATTCGTTCTGCCGACAATCCCTGGTGAATAATTTCATGCCTGCTTGTCAGCTTTTCGCTGAATCCTACACCTTGATAGCTGGAGCCTATAGGCACACGGGTCATGCTTTCAACCCCTCCTGCAATGACAGCATCCATATCTCCTGCTAAAATAGCCTGTGCAGCAAAATGGACAGCCTGCTGGCTTGATCCACACTGGCGGTCAATAGTTGTTCCAGGAACCTCAATAGGAAAACCGGCAATCAATGAGGCTACCCTCGCAATATCCCCCGTTTGCTCCCCGATTTGCGATACGCATCCAAGGATGACATCATCAATGATGGCCGGGTCAATGCCTGCGCGATTTACCAGCGCTTTTAAAGCCTCTGCAGCCAGATCATCTGCCCGGATATCTTTTAAAAGTCTATTTTTTCTGCCGACAGGGGTGCGCACTCCTTCTACAATGACAGCTTCACGCATATTTACTCCTCCTATAACCCCATATTTTTAGCAATAATACTTTTCATAATTTCATTTGTACCCGCATATATGCTGGCGACAGGAATATCCCTGAACCTTCTGGCAATCTCGTATTCCTCCATATAGCCATAGCCTCCATGAAGCTGTATGCATTCAGCAGCAATTTTCCGGGCATTTTCTGTCAATTTCCATTTCGCCATGGATACTTTTGTAACCACATCCTTGCCTTCCATGTGCTCGGCAATTAAATTGTCAAGAAAAGCCCTCCCCATTTCAATATCCGTAGCCATTTCAGCTATTTTGAATTGAGTGTTTTGGAATTGGCTGATTTGTTTTCCAAAAGCATGGCGGTTCTTGACATAGTCAAGTGTCAACTTCAGCATTTCTTCTGCAGCCACTTGTGCAGCGATTGCAACTACAAGCCGTTCCTGCTGCAGTTTTTCCATTAAATATAAAAAGCCTTTTCCTTCTTCCCCAATTAAGTTATCTTTTGGAACCTTACAGTCCTCAAAAATCAGCTCAGCCGTGTCCTGACAATGAAGCCCTACTTTTTTTAGCTTCCTTCCCCGGCTAAATCCGGGAGTATCTCTCTCTATAGCAAGCAAACTTACGCCTTTATGCCTTGGCTCCGCATTCGGATTTGTTTTGCAGGCTACGATGATCAAGTCTGAATGGATTCCATTTGTTATGAAGGTCTTTTCACCATTCACTAAATAATGGTCCCCTTCAAGCTTTGCTGTCGTTTTAATCCCTGCCAAATCCGAACCAGCCCCAGGTTCAGTCATGGCAATCGCTGTGATGGTCTCCCCAATTGTGCATTTTGGCAGCCATCTTTTTTTCTGTTCCTCTGTTCCGTATGCCGTTATATATGGAACTACAATATCGTTGTGCAGCCCGATTCCGACAAGACCTGAACCAACCCGTTCCAGCTCTTCATTAATGACAACTGCAAAACCCCAATCCACTCCGCTGCCGCCATACTTCTCATCAACATCCGGACATAAAAAGCCCTGCTTACCCATTTTGCGCCAAAACTCCCGAGGAATAATTCCGTCCTTTTCCCATTGCTCATAATTCGGATAGGCTTCCTTCTCTAGAAATTTGCGTAAAGACTCTCGAAAAATTTCATGCTCTTCCTGTATGTATGGTGCAGTCATGGTTTCCCTCCGAATCTATAAATTTTCTTGCCATAATACATATTAAGGTATCTCCGCCTTTGCAAAGGCTTTCATATCTATTGTACAATAATTGTCATTATTTTTAGAACATTTAGAATTATAAATTCAAAAAAACTAACCTTTTTGCTATAAAGGTTAGTTTTCTTTGTTCTCTATTTTGGCTGCATGCGAATGGCACCGTCCAGACGGATCGTTTCTCCATTCAGCATCGGATTTTCTACAATACTTTGAGCCAGCTTTGCATATTCTTCCGGATACCCCAGCCTTGATGGAAATGGCACCATTTTCCCCAAAGAATCTCTCGCCTCTTCCGGGAGTGATTCAAACATAGGGGTATGGAATAACCCGGGTGCAATGGTCATTACGCGAATCCCATAGGAGGCAAGCTCTCTTGCAATCGGCAAGGTCATGCTGACCACACCGCCCTTTGAAGCACTGTAGGCGGCCTGCCCTATTTGCCCTTCAAAGGCTGCGACAGAAGCCGTGTTAATAATGACCCCTCTTTCTCCGTCTTCATTTGGTGCATTCTTTGTCATCTGGTCCGATGCTAATCTGATCACATTGAAAGTCCCTATCAGATTAATAGAGATAACTTTGGAGAATGTTTCAAGCTCATGAATCCCCTTGCGGCCCAATAATTTAGCAGCAATCCCTATTCCTGCACAATTGACAACCGCATTAATATACCCAAATTGATCTGCTGCATATGCAACTGCTCTACGAATGTCGTCTTCCTTGGTTACATCCGCTTTTATATAGAGGATATTTTCACCATATTCCTCCATAAGCTTATTCCCGCGCTCTTCCGCCAGATCAACGATAAGTACTTTGCCGCCGCTTCCCGCTAGTTTCCTGGCAGTCGCCTCGCCTCGCCTAGCCCTGATGCACCGCCGGTGATTATTGCCCTGGAATCCTGAAGTTTCATAATGAGCCTCCCTTTAAAAGCATTCTCAAGAGTTCTTTCCATTTGCATGCTGATTTTTCCTGCTAATTTAAATGTCTTGTTTTAATTCTTTATTTCAGTAATTGTTATATTCATCCCTTATAAGTTGCATGCCATTTTTAGGATCAAGAATGAAGGTTCTTGTCCTATCCGTTATTTTTTTCATTTTGTATTGAAGCTGTTCAGCGGTATCAATTCTCGATTGAAGCTGTTTTAAGCTAATCCCCAAAACAATGCTGCTGCCATTACTCAAGATTACCCTTGTATGGTTTTTAGAATAAGAGAATATATCTGAAATATGATGCAGAGCAATCCAAACACAGTCTGCTTCATTTGGAGATTTATGAGGTAGCCAGTACATATCAGGATTCCCATTAATCCGTACAGGGGGTTTATTAATGCTTCCGAGAATGGTTTTTGTCCCCCTCATCGCTCCCTTTAAATCAGAACAATAATGCAATAGACTTTCATTCATTAATACGTAAGGTGATTTGTCCACACCAAAGGTTTGGTCGCCTTCCATTACTTTTGAGTATTCTCCACTCGAAGTGAATTCCGGTAAGATGGCCATTGTATCCCGTCTTATTACAAACTCTTCCCTAATACTCCCAATCATTTTTACTTCTCCCTTTTTTAAATTTTTGTGACGTATTTCACATTTTTATAAAAAGCAGTATACTTACATGGAAAGGTATACTCCTTTCACCGCTCTCTCTTGTGTGAGTCCGCCAGGCTTAGGCAAGAGAGATTTTCTTTATACCCACACCTCCTTTTTAAGAAAGCGCTTTAGTTTCCGTTTAAGAGGAAATTATTTTGTCCATAAACTATATGAATTTTTCATGATGAGGCAAATTCTAAGGAGAGCAGGTATGAGGAGACTAACTAAGAAGTATCCTGCTATAACCACATTAAATTACGACAAATTTCGCAGCTTTCGGGACTATTATACCTATAATTTCTATTAAATGTAAAAATATTTTTCTATAGTTTTATGCTATTTTTGGAAAGGAGAAATAGGCTTACCACCCGATTGATTTGTTTCATTGACACCTCTACTGGTATATGTATATAATAATTGGTGCTTCTTAGTTAAATGTAGATAGAATTGTCAGTATTCTATTGATTTCTTAGGTAAATGTTTATTTTTTAAATGAGTTAAGTGCCCTATGAAAACTTTCGAAAAATGTTCACATTTTAAGATGCCTCAGATGCGGAAAACATGGACGATATTCTTTTAACTCCCTTTAGCTACCATATCATGGGAAATCTCTGAGATATCGTCGTTATTCCATTCGATTAATTACCATCCTACCTGCATCCTTGAAATTTTTGTCGTTATTCCTCACGATTAACTACCATATCACGGGAATCCCTGAGATATCGCCGTTATTCCATTCGATTAACTACCATCCTACCTGCATCCTTGTGATTTTCGTCGTTATTCCTCACGATTAACTACCATATCACGGGAATCTCTGAGATATCATCGTTATTCCATTCGAATTAACTACCATCCTACCTGCATCCTTGTGATTTTTGTCGTTATTCCTCCCGATTAACTACCATATCACGTGAAATCCTTGAGATATCGTCGTTATTTCATTCCATTAACTACCATCTTACCTGCATCCCTGGGATTTTCGTCATTATTCCTCCCGATTAACTCCCATACTTTAAGCATCAAGGAATTATTGTCGTTATTCCTTTAAATTAACAACTAAATTTGACAAACCAGAAAAGGGTGCCATCAATATTCAGCCCCCTTTTTCCTATTGGTTCGATTTCATTTCAAGATAATCCACCAGCTCATGATAGTCAGCTGCCAAAAATATAGCCATGTTTTGATCGAAAATCATAAATATGGGGCTTGGCATGTCAAAGCTACCCTTCATTTTCGTCGGCTTACGGATGTTAACTTTACCGACGCCAGGTAATTCTTTCAGGTTCAACTTTCTCATTTCTTCTTCATTTCCAACCGCCAATATAGCGTATTTCTCGGGCTCTTCAGCTCTCCACTGAGCTTCATGAAATAGCGGATCTGCCTCCTTGGAAATCCTAAAAGATGTCATCCTGGTTTGCATAGGATCCTTTTGGTCAAAAAAGGTTACAGAAGCGTGGACTTCCTGGCCTACTTTCGGAATGGAGAAAGTGTGAACAGCATATGGATCCCAATAAAAAGTACCGTCCCCTACTGTTACCAAACTTTTTTTATAGTCAATGGCGGTTATCGTACCGCTAAGGCCTCTATGCTCGCCAAAGTTATCTGGCAATAGGTAATCAATTACTTCTCCCCAGCTCTGGGATTGATACTCCAAGTCTCGATTATTAAACAAATAGAAGGCAGGAGTTGCCTGAATGTTTAACTCCGGAAATTGTTCCTGTATTCCATACAAATCCGTTGATCCTCTCATTTTTGAAATTTGCCTGCATGCGGGTTCAGGCATTTTCAATATACCCATCATTGGTTCGGGAACAACAGCCAGCAGCGAATAGCTTCCATCCTTGTCAGACAGGAGTTTTTCATAGTTAAAACTCTGGGAAACTCCAATTAGAAATATATACTCCTCTTCCCATTTAACTCTTACAATCATTACATGCTTTCCAGGGCGCTCCGGCAAAGGAATAGGCTCAAACTTTACGGTTTTAAATTGAACTTCCTCCTTACCGTTCCTATACCCTAGTTCTACACTTACTGGCTTTTGTTTAGTAATCATTTCAAGGCCTGCTTCAGGATTTACCTGAAAGGGAGCCATATCCTGAATTAAGTCATACGGATCCCTATCACCTGCTACTACTGTATTTCCTTTTTCCTCCCACCGGTAGTTTCCGATGTTATAAGGGACTTCTTCCCCCATATTATGGAATACCATCATAGGCGGCTCTGGCTTAACCGATTCTCTTTTCACTTTAACCTGGTCCATCACAAAGAGAATAATAAAAAGAATGCCAATTCCAATAAGAGTATTTTTCCAGTTCCTTTTCATTGCATATCTCCTCAGTCATCTAATAGTTTACTTCCTCAAAGGGAAAGCGGCTTGTTTTTTCAGTACATTATTAATAATTTCTTTCTTCAGCGGGATTCCCTGTAAAAATGTAATCTATTCGGACACATCCTTAAACTAAGGCATATAGATATTATCATTCTATGATTAAACGGAGGCATTTCATGAAAAATCGTAAACGTCTGCTGTTGTCATTTGTTGTAATTTGTGTTTTAGCCCTTTTTTATATAAGCTATATGACCTTTAGAAGCGGACATTTTACACAATGGAGCCACACCGAGGTCAGCAGAGAGATGTTTGAGGAACATCAGGCTGTTTATTTGGGATATGACTTTAGCTGGGAAGGAATTGGCACTCCGATTCTTCAAAGTATTTCATTGTACAAAGAAGATGGAACTCTGTTAACTGAGGACGATGGGCAGATTTCGATTGAAGCTTTTATTGAAAGAACGGATAAATATAATAAAACGGGAGCAATCCCCGAGGATCGTGCCATTCAAGAAGGATTCACAGAAGATTACTACCCTGTAGCAGGGTATCCTGTTAAGGAAGACTTGAGAGTTATTTTCCGAGTGGAGCTGCTGGATATAAAATTCGAGGGTGATATAGGAGAATTAATAATAAAATATAAGGTTTTTGGGTTAAGTCAGCAGCAATCTGTTGATTTTCCAAACATTATTTTTTGATTTTCTTGCTTTAAAATGATTTATCATCGCTCTATCCAATTTTCAATTCAGGCAATCTGTCAGAAACTTTTTAATAATATTAGCAACTGTTCCAGTGAAATATAAAAACAGCTCCCTTTCAGAAGCTGTTTTTAAATCAGGCAGAATATCGATCTTTGAGCATTTCTCTCAGCTGCTTCCTGACACGGTACAATTTTGTTTTAACTGTATTGGGGTTAAGATGAAGGATGTCCGCTATTTCTCTTTCCTTTAACCCATATCTTATTTTGAGCAGGAACACTCTTTTCTGTTCAGGTGAGAGGGAATCGACATATGTGTATATCTGTTCCTGCAGTATGTTTACCTCTGCTTCCTGACCGGCATCCAGATGAGTTCTTTCCAGACATTTTTCCAAATCGGTGCAGACTGCTATTCTCTCATTTGTCCTTCTTTCTTTTCGGACAAAATCAATCGCTGTTCTGGTAGCAATCGCCGATAGCCATGCACCTAATTTTTCCTGATCCTCAACGGTATCTATTTTTTTATATGCTTTAATGAGTGTTTCCTGGACAACATCCTGTGCAAGATAGTGATCACGTGTAATGCAGTAAGCAACGTGAAAAAGCCGATTATTATACAGATTACAAATTTCTCTCATATCAACTGAATGTTTACTCACTCTCATCCCCCTCTCTTTCCAGCTATATAGCTTCTATTCAAAATGTTTTTTTATGAAGCCTGGCACGTTTTTTCCATTGAAGTTTTTAATATCAATGGCTCTTTGCTCTTCAAAATAGAATGCAATTAAATATTCTCCATCAACAAAACCTCTTGCGCTCTTAAGGCTGCTCTCAATTTGTTCTTCATTAGTGATTTTCATTGCCTGGTTGCTTTGTTTCATATCTTCAAATATATCCTCGTATGAAAAACCTCTTGCATGATTAATATTAAGATCCTCTGCTTTCATAACAAGGGCATATGAAACATCGTTACTAGTTACCCTGGCTTCATCAAGGAGTGACTTTTCCTTCAGCCATTTTTCAAACTTATTATAGGAAGGATTCCATTGCATGTAGGCTTTCTTGCTGTTGCTATAATAAATTTCGATATAGGCATACGGCTCGACATCATTCATGCTCTCTTCATAGGCTGCTGAATCCACTTCTTCTGTCAAAATCTCAACTGCTTCTTTTAGATCATCAGGATTTGTAATTATAGCCCGCTTATTTACAGGACCTGAAGGAGTGATGGTAATTTTGGTAGTTTCATCAGCTGCAACTTTGTAGATCTCGTTTGTTGCTTTTTTATATTCATCCGATTCAAAGATAAGCTTATAGAAGGGCCTGTATTTCGTTTTATCTATTTTGTAGTTTCGAACAAGTTTTTCGCCATTTTTCAGCTCATATACAATAAAGGCAGTATCCCGGTGATTGGCCTGCATGTGATCAATGCTTTTATTTTCAACAATCTCTTGATGAAGCCTTCTGACCAGATCAATATTTTCAAATTCTTCTAGATATAAAGGCTCATCCCGATCAATGTCACTATAAAGATAATAACTTTCGCTAATATGGACCCGATTTATCTCGCGGGCTGAAGGTATGTTTTTCTCATATTGGGTAAAGTCAAATTGAAATAGCATGAACAATACTGCGATTACGGCTGTATAAATGATTAGTCCTCTAACATGGATAGTCACACGCCAGGATTTTTGCAAAACCATTTCTGCTATTGCATATCCGATTAGTGCTCCGAACACATAGCCTGCAATTAGCCATCCCACGCCGTTCCTCATCTCGCCAAAGTACATCCCGCCAAGAAGCATGGTACAAAATGTTGTTCCGTATTTAAAAATTGGTTTAGTAATTGGAAATACAAGAGCTTGAGAAACAGCCTCCAGCTTTCTCTTTTTGTAAATCCATTGGCTCAGCCAATACAACGAAAGTATAAGTATGAGATAAACCACAATCTCGCTTGTCCCGGGAGCACGGTAATTGATTTGAACCAATGAAGTCAAAGGAGAAAACTTTTCAACCTTACTTTCCATATAGTATTGATTAGGATATCCATATAAATAAAATGGCAAATTAAAAGCCAGAAGAATGATTAGCCCAGCTGGCAGCAGCAGGACAATATAGGATAATGCCCCCTGTACCGCAGATAAACCTGTAACCATTCCTACAAAAACACCGGCCAAGTAGATTAAGATATTGTACATAAGGGTGATGCCCAGCCATTTAAAAATTTCGCCAATTTCATAAAATTCATTCAAGAAGAGCGGCTGATAAAGAATCAAAACGATAATGGCGATAAGCAGAACCGGCAAGATTAAAAGAAGAAGTCCAGTAATGGCATATTGATGAAAGATGGCTTCTCTTCTAATCGGCAGGCTATGGATTAAATCACTATACGGTTTCATCTGCAGAAACCGAAATAAAAAGACTACCATTAGCACTGGTATGCTAATGGTTAAAATGATCTGAATCTGAAAATTATATTGAAACAGATTATCAATATCTACGAATTTACGCTGTTCCTCTGAGGTGGTCATCAAAATCTCAAGTGGAATGCTAAAAAACAGCCCTAAAAAATAAATAATCGAAACCCAGCCAACACTCCTTATGATGGTTTTCCAAATTTCTTTATTAACCAAGGATATTTTGGACAGCATATCCAACATCCCCCATTTCATAAATAAAAATTTCTTCAAGCGTAAGGGGAAGCAGATCAAAAATGACAGGTTTGAATTGTTCAACATAGGCTGAGATTTCCTCAGCATCTCCCTTGACAATACAAATCATGATACTGCCTCTTTTTTCTTTATGCAGCAGTTTCATAGAATCAAAGATGGCAGGTACCGGTCCTTTAAAAGCTACCTGAATTTTATGGGTCTCTGATTTGATATCATCCAAGTCTTTTTCAAGAATGATCCGCCCCTTATGCATAATGCCTATATAATCACATAAGTCTTCCACTTCCCGTAAATTATGAGATGAAATCAAAATAGTCATTTCCCTATCTGCAACCTCATTAATTAGAAGGCTTTTAACTTTTTTTCGCATAACAGGATCCAGGCCATCCATTGGTTCATCAAGAATCAGGACTTCCGGTCTCGCTGACAAAGCAAGGATGAATGCAGCCTGCCTCTGGATTCCTTTTGAAAATCTATGAATCTTTTTATGTACATCCATTTCAAATATGGCAGCCAGCTCGCCGAATCGAACTTCATCCCATCCGCTATAAATGCTCTTATAAAACTGTGCCATGTGCTTGACCGTATATTGTGGAAGAAAAAAGGGATTATCCTGAATAAAGAAGATCTTATCCTTAATGGCCTTGTTTTCAAAAACTGGCTCGCCATCTATCGTCACTGATCCTTCGTCCTGTACATAAATGCCTGACAATAGTTTCAAGAGTGTTGTTTTCCCGGCTCCATTAGAACCTAGCAATCCATATATAGAGCCTTTGTTCACATGAATGCTAACCTTTTCAACAGCTTCCAGTTCCTCAAAAGATTTCCCGACGTTACTGATTTTGATCACTTTCAATCCCTCCCCCTACTGTTGCTTCTATCTCTTTAATCATCTTGAATATTTCATCGGCTGAGATACCGAGGTATAATGCCTCAGAAAGGAGCTTCGAAAGCTCACTTTTTACCTTAACGATTTTTTCACTGTTTTGCTTGGGAGTTGCGGGACTGACAAAGCTTCCTTTTCCTTTAATTGAATAGATATAGCTTTGGGATTCCAGCTCCCTGTATGCCTTTTGAATGGTATTAGGATTGATCGTCAACTGCTGGGCCAGCGTTCTTACGGAAGGCAGCTGTTCATCAGCCTTTAAAACCTCTGTTATGATCAGCTCTTTTAACCGTTCAACCAATTGTTCATATATGGGCTTACGGCTCCTTACGTCCAATTCAAACATGCTAACCCTCCCACCTGTATATAGTGTACTATGACTCGTAATACAGTTAATACAGTTAGATTATATTACAAGTATCTGGAAAAGGGAATAGGGTTTTAGAATTTTTTTTAATAGCCTGGCTCTTTTAAATTTGCCTGATGATTGCCACTGCAGGCAATCCCTTTCCGTGGGCGGCCCGATGCTCCTGGTCGCTTAGCTCCTACGGGGTCTTCCTTAGATCCGCACTCCCGCAGGACATTGATTAGGCTTTCAATAAACACTGAACGAAGAAAACTGCAAATGCATTTTCGAGGATCTCTCGCCTCCCGCTCCAATCAATAGGGGCTAAGATACAACCATAAGCATTAACAGTGCCAATAACTTATAAATCCACAATAAAAAAACTGGCTTAGCATAACAGCTAAGCCAGTGGAAAACATCATTATTTAGCAGACTTCACATTCACTGGAGGAGGAGGCAAAATCATGTTGGAGCGTCTGTTGTTTGTTGCGATAATGTATACGGCAGCGACAGCAATGCCGACTGCAATGAATGATCCAAGGTTGAAAATGCCTTTTTGCGAATACCAGACAATCGAGTATCCGACTGATCCTGCTAATAAGGCGTAATAGAAAAACGGGAATAATGTTTTCCGAATAACAGCTCCTTCTTTTCCTACTAATCCTACAACAGCTGATGCTGCTACAACGTTATGCACACAAATCATGTTGCCAGCTGCTCCGCCTACTGCCTGAAGGGCAACAATCCACGTAGCATCCACACCGATTTGTGATCCTACATCATATTGAAACAAGGAGAACATCATATTACTAACTGTATTACTTCCGGCAATAAAGGCACCAAGACCACCAATAAATGTTGCAAAGAACGGCCAGAATTCTCCTGCGAGGGCTGCAGCTCCATTTGCTAATTCAATCGGCATTTGGTTATAGCCTGCAGCACCTCCTCCTGTATTAATGAATACCTGAACCATTGGCACTGTAAAAATTAAAGCCGTAGAAGCAGCTACTGTTGTTTTACCTGAATCAGCCCAAGCTTTCTTATATGAATTTGCATTCATTCCATGAATGAAATAGGTGATAACTGATACCAAAATAAAGATGGTACCAGGCAAGTAAAGCGGCTGAAAACTCGAAGTGATTCCTGAATCAAAGATGTTCTCGAATTTCACAGTCCAGGACTGCATCCAGCCAAGGAATGGAAGCGATTTCAATCTGGTTAATACTAAAAACAGGCCGACTAAAACATAAGGAGCCCATGCACGCATCATGCTCATGCTTCCGCTTTTGTGTGCAACCTCTTTAATTTCAAGTTTTCCAGTCCATTCAGGATCCCATTTAGACTTTTCTTCAAAATCCCAAACCTGATCCTTTGGCGGCATAAGAAAGCCTTTTTTTGCTGCAGAAACTACAATTGCCAAACCGACTAATCCCCCAACCATTGAGGGGAACTCAGGTCCAAGGACATTCGCTACAATTACATATGGAATTGTCATGGCAAAAGCAGCAAATAAGGCAAATTTCCAGACTTTAATTCCTTCAGAAAAGGATTTGTTTTTTCCAAAAAATCTTGTCATTAGAGCCACTACAAATAAAGGAATTAATGTGCCTGCTATCATATGGAGAATTGCAACCTGTCCTGCAATTTGTGTAACTAGTGCCAACAGATTGTCCGTAAGGCTGGCGTTACCCGATAAACCAGTCTGTACTCCCACCAGCATAGGAGTTCCTACGGCGCCAAAGGAAACAGGCGTACTTTGAATAACCATACCGGCAACAACTGCTGCCATCGCTGGGAACCCTAATCCAACTAAAAGCGGAACCGCTACTGCTGCAGGAGTTCCAAAGCCTGAAGCACCTTCAATAAACGACCCAAACAGCCACGCGATGATAATGACCTGAATACGGCGGTCTGCAGAGATATCCGTGAATCCCTGGCGGATTGTTTTAATTCCGCCGCTTTCCTGCAGGGTGTTAAGGAGCAGAATTGCACCAAAAATAATGTACAGGAGTGTTCCAGCGACTACAAGACCGTTAATTGAGGCAGCAGCAACATTAGCGCCGGGCACTTTCCAGATAAATAGCGCTAAAACGACTGCAACAAGGTATGAAATGGGCATCGCTTTACTTGCCGGCCATCTCATTCCAACAAGGAACACTGCAACAGCAATAATCGGCAAAAGAGATAGAAAAGCTAAAGTTCCAGTACTCATAAAAACATTTCCTCCTTCTGTTTCGTAATGACAAACAATAATTGCATTTTGTTGCGGACGAAGAAACATTGTTATATAACTATAATAGTTTTGTTATACAACAACTACTTGGCCTATATTTTATTATACAGTCCTTTTTTGTAATTTCAACAATATTAAGAAAATTAAATATATATTTTTTAATAAAAAAATTAGCCCGATATATCTTTAATATAAGATATATTGGGCTAATAAATTTAACTGATACGGCTGACATGACCTAAACGGGCGGAAATATCTTTTCCTGTTTTAACCATTATCGATTTCAGCGTCTTCATCCTGTCGTCCGTCATTCTCATGGTAGGTCCTGATATACTCACCGCTGCAATCACCTTTCCCAAATGGTCAAAAATAGGAACAGCTACACATGTAATGCCATATTCGTTTTCCTCCAGATCAAGCGCATATCCCTTTTGCCTAACTTGGCTGAGTTCTTTAAGAAATTCTTCTTTATCAGTTATCGTTTTATCCGTATGGACCGGCATCCCTTTCCGTTCCAGGATATCAACTACCACACTGGAGGGCAGGTGTGCAAGAATGGCTTTCCCTACAGATGTGCAATGCATAGGAGCCCTTTTCCCAACCTTTGAGTGCATCCTCAATGTTTCATTGCCCTCAAGCTTTTCGATATATACAACTTCTCCCTGATCGTATACCACTAAATGAATAACTTCGTTCGTCTCATTCTCAAGTTCTTGTAAAAAAGGCCTTGCTTCCGCCCTCAAATCGATTGATTCAAGGAGCTTTGAGCTGATCTCAAGGAACTTGTAGCCCAGCTTATATTTGCCTGTTTCGCCATCCTGTTCAATATATCCATATTGTACAAGTGTTGAAAGGATTCGGTAAACCGAGCTTTTATTTATGTCTATTTGCTTGGCTATCTCTGTAACCCCAAGGCCGCCTTTTTTCATGCTAACCAGCGTGATGATATCAAGTGCCCTGCTAACAGATTTAACCATATTTTCTCTTTCCAAAACGTTCACCTCTGGTGCAAAACCTTTATCTTTAAAACATTATAGCATACAAGAAATTGTGAAAATGATTAAACTGTTTTTACACCTTCTCGGGCTGCAGCAAATGTGTTGCGAAGTGTTCCTACTTCTTTAATTTCACACTCAATAACATCGCCGGAACCAACCATTTCAGCTCCAACAGGGCTTCCTGTCAAAATGACATCCCCTGGCTTCAGTGTCATCACATTCGTCAGGTAAGAAATCATTTTGCGGATCGGTATAATCATTAATTCCGTACTGCTGTTCTGCTTTTCTTGCCCGTTTAATTTCGCTTCAACCTTTACTTGGAATGGGTCCAATTCTGTTTCAATAACAGGTCCCAGCGGAGTGAAAGTATCGAAAGATTTTCCTACCGTCCAATGTCCGTCACTATGGAAGAATTGCGGCGCTGTTACATCATTCCCTACTGTATAGCCAAAGACATAATCAAGCACATCCGATTCTGCTACATTCTTAGCCTCTTTCCCGATAACTACAGCAAGTTCCGATTCAAATTTAATCTGTTCAATGCCCTCCGGAATTACGATGTTTTCCTCTGGTCCAATTACGGACGAAACAGGCTTGAAAAAGAATACTGGAATCTCAGGAAGCGTTTCCGGTAAATCAGTTTTTGCGGATACGTAGTTAGCTCCTATACCGATAATCTGATTTGGCACAAGCGGGGCCAGCTGCTTTACTTCGCTTTTTGAGAAAGAATTCCCTGTAAACTCCCATTCTCCAAAAATATCACCTTTAATTTCTTTAACTGTTTCATTTTCTATTACTCCTGTATGTACAGCTGAATTAACTTCGAACCTTGTAAACTTCATTTTCTGTATCTCCCTTCAGTTATCTGTAAAGAACAGGGCATTTTCATGCCCCATTCCTATAATCATTTATTGTTTTACAGCATACTTAGCTTTAGCTTCAAGGCGGCGGCGGTGCAGAATTGGCTCAGTGTAGCCGTTTGGCTGATCATATCCTTCAAATACAAGGTCGCATGCTGCCTGGAAAGCAACCGAGTTCTCAAAATCAGCTGCCATTGGGCGATAAGCCGGATCTCCAGCATTTTGTTCGTCTACCACTTTTGCCATTTTCCTAAGGGTCTCAAACACCTGTTCTTTTGTACAAATGCCGTGGTGCAGCCAGTTCGCAACATGCTGGCTGGATATCCTTAATGTGGCACGGTCTTCCATTAAACCAATATCGTTAATATCTGGCACTTTTGAACAGCCAATGCCCTGTTCAACCCAGCGTACAACATATCCCAGAATGCCTTGTGAGTTATTCTCAAGCTCTTCTTGAATTTCTTCAGGTGTCCATTGCGGCTTTTCAGCAACCGGAATTTGCAGGATATCATCGCGCAGATCAGAAATATCCTCCATTAACTTGTTTTGTACTTCCTTAACATCTACCTTATGGTAATGCAAAGCATGCAGAGCTGCAGCTGTCGGAGATGGAACCCATGCAGTATTGGCTCCTGCATTCAGATGGCCGATTTTCTGCTCCATCATATCAGCCATCATATCCGGCATAGCCCACATTCCTTTTCCAATTTGGGCACGCCCCTGGAAGCCTGTTTCAAGACCGGTGTTAACATTGGACTTTTCATAGCCCTTAAGCCATGCAGTTGATTTCATGTCGTTCTTGCGGATCATCGGGCCAGCTTCCATCGATGTATGCATTTCATCGCCAGTACGGTCAAGGAATCCTGTGTTAATAAATACAATGCGCTCCTTTACTTCACGGATACACGCTTTTAGGTTTAAGGAAGTACGGCGTTCCTCATCCATAACACCAATTTTTAATGTATTCCGCTCAAGTCCCAGCAAATCTTCAGTACGGTCAAACAAATCATTCGCGAAAGCAACCTCTTTAGTACCGTGCATTTTCGGTTTAACAATGTAGATGGAGCCTTTTGATGAATTTTGGTAAGGGCCATTTCCAAGAATGGTATGCTTGGCGATAAGGCTTGTCACCACTGTATCAAGAATTCCTTCCTGAATTTCATCCCCATTAGCATCTAAAATAGCGTTGTTAGACATTAAATGACCAACATTGCGGACGAACATGAGTGAACGACCTGACAGAGATAAATCTTCTCCTGTCGGGGATACATACGTACGATCAGGGTTTAATGTACGTGTCAATGTTTTATTGCCTTTACTAAACGTTGCAGAAAGATCGCCTTTCATTAATCCAAGCCAATTTCGGTAAACAAGAACCTTGTCTTCTGCATCAACTGCTGTTACGGAGTCTTCACAATCCATGATCGTTGTAACAGCTGCCTCGAGAAGTACGTCTTTAACGCCAGCATCATCTGTTTTTCCGATAGGATGGCTTCTGTCAATTTGAATTTCAAAGTGCAGGCCGTTATTTTTCAAAAGAATTGCGGTTGGATGATCTTGCTCTCCCTGATAGCCGGCAAACTTCGCTTCATCTGCCAATCCTGCAATTTCCCCATTGCTAAGGACAACAGCAAACTTTCCATCCTCTACCTTGTACTGTACTGCTTCCTTATGCGACCCGCTAGTTAATGGAACTGTTTGATCAAGGAATTCTCTGGCGAATGAAATAACTTTTTCACCTCTGACAGGGTTATAGCCACCGTCCCGCTGAGCACCATCGTCTTCACTGATGGCATCGGTTCCGTATAGTGCATCATATAAGCTGCCCCAGCGAGCATTTGCTGCATTGATTGCATAACGTCCATTGTTAACAGGCACAACTAATTGAGGGCCAGCCTGGATAGCCACTTCATCATCAACATTTTCTGTGGTGATCTTGTAATCTTCTGCTTTAGGTTCAAGATAACCTATTTCCTCTAAAAATGTTTTATAGCTATTAAAATCGAAGTCTTTATTTTCACGATGCCAAGTATTAATTTGATTTTGAATTTCATCACGCTTTGCAAGAAGTGCTTTATTTTTAGGCGTCAAATCGTTTACAAGCGCTTCCAAACCTGACCAAAATTGCTCCTGATCAACTCCGCTTCCCGGAAGAGCTTCAGAATTAATAAATTCATAGAGTTCACTTGCAACTTGCATGTTTCCAGATTTCACATAGTTTCCCATTGGTCATTTCCTCCTTAGAATTGCCCTGTACTTTAAGACTGGGCAAAATGCAGAGATAGGATGTTTGTTATTACAAAACACCGTTTCTCATATTGCTCTTAAAAAAATAATAGCATGATTTTCTTCACAGTTTCAATAATTTTCAAGCAATTTATGATTCTTTCCATTTTTGTTAGCCAGTCTATCGGCGGCTGCCTGTTAGTTATGAAATCGCCTGGGTTTTCAACTCTTTCTTGATTTCCACACAGCGGCCCGGTGACGGGAAGAGTTTCCCTGCATTTAGCAGGTTATGAGGATTAAAGACTTCACGAATTTCTGTCTGGGCAGCAATTTCTTCTTCAGTGAAAACAAATCGCATCTCTTCCCGCTTTTCAATACCGACACCATGTTCCCCGGTTATTGTTCCCCCAACATCCGCACATACCTTCAAGCATTGGCTTCCAGCTTCAAGCGCTTTCTCTGATTCCCCAGGTATTCTGGCATCAAATAATACAAGCGGATGCAAATTTCCATCACCAGCATGAAAAATATTCGCAATTCTTAATCCCGATTCATCGCTAATCTGGTTGATTCTTTGCAGTACTTCAGGCAGCTTGCTGCGAGGGATCACTCCATCCTGTACCAGGTAATCTGGAGAGATCGCTCCCATGGCGCCAAAGCCAGTCTTTCGATTGGCCCACCATCTTGCTCTTTCTTCTTCATTCCTAGCTGCTCGGACTTCACGGACATTCCGCTTTCTGCATACCTCAAGAATCTGATCAATTTGTTCATCAATCCCTGCAGCAATACCATCCACTTCAATAAGCAGAACAGCTTCAATATCTTTCGGATGCCCAACCGGGAAGGCTGCTGCTTCTACACCTTCGATCGCTGTCTTATCCATCATTTCCAACGCAGCTGGTACGATGCCCGCGGATATAATATCTGAAACTGCCTGACTGCCATCCTCGACATTATCAAAATATGCGAGTACAGTTTGCTTTCCTTCCGGATTCTTAAGAATACGGACAGTTATTTTAGTAACAATTCCCAATGTGCCCTCCGAGCCTGTGATCAGTCCAAGCAGATCATACCCGGGCGCATCCGGGATGCCGTCATTTCCGATTTCGATTATCTCGCCATTCGGCATAACCACTTCAAGTCCAAGAATATGATTTGTGGTTACCCCGTACTTCAAACAATGGGCACCACCAGCATTTTCAGCAACATTTCCTCCGATTGTACAGCAATATTGGCTGGAGGGATCGGGAGCATAGTAATAGCCTTTGTCTGATATTGAATTTGTGAGTTTGAGGTTAACAAATCCCGGTTCCACAACAGCGCGGCGGTTTTCAAGATCCACACTAATAAGCTTTTTCATCCGTACCATGCTGATTATGATTTCCCCATTGAGCGGTATGGCACCTCCGCTCAATCCTGTTCCTGCCCCTCTTGCAAGGAAGGGCAGCTCATTTTCTGAACAGTACTTTACCACTTCAGCTACTTCCTGGGTGTTCTTCGGAAAAACGACTGCTTTTGGCAAATGCTTGTGAATCGTAAAACCATCACAGTCATAGGCAAGCAAATCCTCCTTTTGATAGAGGATGGAACGGGCGCCGCCAACAATATTAGCCAAATTCAAGATATGTTTATCCTTCGATTTAATATTCTTTACCTTCATTATTCACCCTCCTTCATGCCGTCTTCCTTTTTATACGCCCAGTCAAGCAGCTGTACAGTATGGACGATTTTCTGGTTACGGCCGTATTTCTGAACCCCCATCGCCATTTGAAGCATACAACCCGGATTTCCCATTGAAATCATTTCTACATCATCCGGCACATTCTCCATTTTGCTTTCAAGGACAGCATTGGCCATCTCTGGATTGGTTATATTATAAATTCCAGCACTTCCGCAGCAACGATCTGAATTTGGCATATGGACCATGTCTACTCCAGGTATATCCAATAAAATGTCCCTCGGCTGCTGGCGGATTCCCTGGCCATGTGCAAGGTGGCAGGCATCATGGTACGTGATACGTTTATTTAATTCAGCTTTTGGCTTTTCATATCCTGTATCATGAAGGTGTTTAGAAATATCTTCTACCTTTTCTGAAAACTCCTCTGCCTTCGCATGCAGTTCTGGATCTTCCTTGAATAGTTCTGCATATTCCTTCATCATGCATCCGCAGCCTGCTGCATTCACGATCACCTTATCAAAATCCTTAAAGGCCTCCATATTCTGTTTTGCGAGCTTTCTTCCCATTTCGCGGTCACCAGCATGGACATGAAGTGCTCCACAGCAGGTCTGATTTTGAGGAATGACAACATCATTTCCATTTCTGGTGAGTACATTTATGGTAGATTCATTAATATCGCTGAACATAACATCCATTACACAGCCGGTTAGCATGGCAACTTCCTGCTTGGTTTCACCTTTGGCTTTAATCACCTTAACATCTTTATATTTCTTTTTAACGGGCTCTTTCACCTCTGGCATGATTGATTCCATATCAACAAGATGCTGAGGCATGATATTAATCAGCTTCGTCTTCCGTACCACTTTTTGCATGCCGCTTTTTTGATAAAACCTTAATAGGCCCCCAAGAGTGTTCAAGCGATTTTGATGAGGGAATAAATCATGAAGGAAAAACTTGCTGACAGCTCCCTTTACCCCTGTTAACGGCATTGCCTGGCGGATTTGCCCGCGGGCTTCTTCAATCAAACCTCCTACATCAACATCAGCAGGACAGGCAGTTGTACAGGCACGGCAATCCAGGCACTGAAATACCGGATCCATGAATTGCTCATTCACTAAAAGCTTCCCTTCAGCCACTGATTTAATCAGATGAACGCGCCCCCTTGGCGAATGCTGTTCCTGTCCTGTCTGCTCATAAGTAGGGCAGGATTCCAGACACATTCCGCAATGGACACAGTCTGCCCATTTCTTTTCATCCGGCGGATCGCTCCATAGATAGTTGCCCAAGCCTGACGTACATGGCGGATCTTGTTTTAAATCGAGTTCCCGGACACTCATTTAAATTCCTCCTACAAACCTGTTTGGGTTCAATGTTTTATGCGGATCCACTTTTGTTTTAATTCCTTGCAGAAGAAAGAAGTACGATGGATTCTTTCCCCAGACATTTACTTCTTTTCGCAATTCAAATGGCAAATGCTTCACAATAGCATATCCACCAGCCTTCTCAGCGATCTCTTTTGCTTTTTTAACCGCAGAAGCTACATCCTCGGCAGCTCCTCTGATGGATACCTGACTCAATCCATGGCCCAAGCCTCCGTGTGACTCTACCGATACGTTGAACAAGTCTATTAGAAGCTCAGTTTCCTTTATAACATTCAGCACATTCAGATTAACCGTACCAACCTTCAAGCAAGCCTCTGTTTCAGCTGCCAATACTTCAGATGTCCCATTCGGAATATGCTGGTAAAAGCGCTTCCAGAAGAAATCTGCTTCTTCTTTTGAATTTACACTTAATTTTGCATTTGCTGGCAAAATGTTTTTTATAAAATCTTCCTGATATCGGACAGAGCTTTCTACATCTTCAAAGCTCATCGCAAGAGTATAGAAGTTTATTCCGGTAAGCTTCTCTGAAAGTGCTGGGTTTAATAGCTCCATAGTTACTGGTTCAATCATGGAATCAAGAACCTTAACCGTGAATGATCTTATTTCCTGAAGATTTCCTTGCGGGAACGATACAAGAACCAGGCTTTCACTTTTAGGCAGCGGTCTTAGTTTTAACGTAATTTCGGAGACAACCCCAAGCGTTCCCATTGACCCGATAAATAGCTTATTCATATCGTATCCGGCAACATTCTTAACAACTCTGCCGCCAGAGCGGATAACCTTCCCATCTGGATAAACAATCCTTAACCCAATAACCGCATCACGGGCGGATCCGTATCCCAATCTTTTGGGTCCGCTTTCATTTGCAGCAATCACTCCGCCAATTGTTGACTTTTCCGGCCAGAATGGGTCAAGTGAAATCTTTTGATTATGCTTTGCCAGGTAATCCTGGAGTTCTTTGAAAGGAGTTCCTGCTTTTACTGTTAATGTCATATCTCCAGGAGTGTGTTCTACAATTCCTGTATACCTTTCAAGAGAAAGCAGGATATCTGCCTTTTCATCAAGGCCCCCAAACCCTCGTTTTGTTCCTCCACCCATTATGTTAATGGTTAAACCATTTGAATTGGCATATTTTAATACTCCTGATATATCTTCTTCTGATTCTGGATAAGCTTTCACATGTCCCGAGTTTCCAAAGGGATGGACTTCTTTTTCACCTTCTATTAATTGATCTTCTCTAAGGATTGTTTTTAACTCGCTCATTGATTCTGCCGCAATCAAAACAAACACCACCTATCGTTTCGTAATAGCAAACAACGTTTCTCATAGATTTAAAAAAAATACTTTATTGTTCCTGAAGAATACTCATTTGCAAAAGCTGCTCCACCAGTTCTAAATGCTCAATCATGTGTTTATGTGCCTGTTCAGGTTGCTGGTTTTTAATAGAAAAATAGATTTCAAGATGCTGCTGCTCAATTTTTTTGGCAGTTTCAGGCTGTGTTTGGATATGCTTATGGAAATCCATCATCGACTTTTTCATAGTTTCCGAAATAAACTGAACAAACTGGATGAGGATATCATTTCCTGCTGCATGGGCAATCGCCATATGAAACTGGTAATCCTCCTCCCATCCATGAATGGCTGTATCTGAAATCAGCACAGTCATTTTTCTGAGATCCTCTTCCGTGCGATTTCTCGCCGCTATTTCGGCAAGACCGGTTTCGACCATTTTTCTCGCTTGGAACAGCTCCTGGATGTCTTTAATGTCAGGAAGCAAGTGGTGGCTGTTAAATAATTTCGAGGAGTCAAACTTGCAAATATAAGTTCCTTCTCCCTGCTTAACATGAACAATTCCTTTCCCCTGCAGTGATGTTAAAGCATCCCTGACGGCGGAGCGCCCGACACCAAATAATTCGCATAATTCTCTAACGGATGGCAGCTTCTCCCCCGACTGAAAGGAACCCTTCGCAATCATCTCTTCGACTTGCTCTGCAACCAAATCTGAAATTTTCCGATTTGAAATCTTTTTTACATTCACGCTAATGCCTCCTCCCATTTCAGACATCACATATCTGATATGTTGCTTGTTATTTATTATTAAAGCACGATGAATTGTATTAATCAATAAAATATTTAGAATTTATTTAAGATTTCAAGTATTTTATATCTTCTTTCTTATACTTAAGTGTTTTGCTAGGAAGAAGGGCTTACTTATTATCTTGCTGCCTTTCCAGCAGGAATTGATATTGGAGAACAAAAAAAACCTGACCAGTCATGCTTTCGCATGGTGATCAGGTTTGAACTATTATTTATTCTATTACGCGGACTACACGGCCATTAAATACATTCTTCCAGTAGCCGCTTGACATATTGGCAATCGCGACCCCTGTTGAGCTTTGGGAACCGATGAATTTTCCGCCGCCAAGGTAAATGCCCACATGTCCATCCTTTTTATACGTATCAAAGAAAACAAGGTCTCCAGGCTTCATTTCGCTGGCAGAAACCTGGCTTCCAGCATATTTAAGAGAATCTGTGCTGGCTCCTACCTTAATTCCTGCTTGAGCAAATGACCAATGAACAAATCCGGAACAATCAAATCTTCCATTGGCAATATCATAAGAATTTCTGCCGCCGCCAAACACATAAACCGAATTGCCGATATACTTGTTCCCAGCAGTTGTGACAATATTAACTGCACTGCTTCCATTAACTGATTGCTTAGGTGCAGTATTGCTGGAGCTGCCAGGCTTGTCCTTGCTTACTGTTGTTTGTGTTTTAGGCCTATCTGCCCCTGGAGATGATGGTGAAATAGCCGCAGTTTGTGCAGCTAAGCTTTGTTCGATTTCAGCAATCATAGAAGCATATTTGCTATCCTCAGTTAGAAGCTTCGCCTTCTTTTCAGCAATACTGCCCTCTTGTACTTTCAGCTGCTGAATCAGCGAGTTATTCTGCTGTTTTTGTTCCACCATATTAGCCTGCATGCCTTCCAGCTCGGTCATCATACCGTTCAATTTGGACAACTCTGCTTCAACTGCAGCCTTTTTCTCTTCAAGTTCTTTTTTATCCTTTTCCTGTTCCGACATTAATTGTTTGTCTGCCTGAACGAAAGTCGTAACTGCATCAACACGGTCAACAAAATCACTGAAGCTTGAAGCACCAAGCAGAACATCTAAATAAGCTACTGTTCCGCCGCTTTCCTGGAACGACTGCGCTCTCTGTTTCAAAACAGAGCTCCTCTTTTCGATTCTTTTTTCGATGATCTCCATTTCCGATTGCAATTCATCTAACTCGGATTGAGTGCTCGTAATTTTGCTTTGTGTGTTTTCTATTAATTTATTATTATCTTCAATCGCTTTCTCTACTCTTTGAATCTTTATTTTTAGTTCGGATATTTCCTTTAATACTGAAACTAGTTCCTGATCAGCCTTGGCAAGACTGGTTTGTATGTCTAATCGCTGCTGCTGGACTTCACTTTTTTGATTATGTAATTTATTAATAGATTCAGCATTTACGCCCGGAATAGAAAAAGCACTTCCAAGCCCTAGCATAATTGTAGTATTTAAAACGAGCAGCTTTTTTTTCAAAATTACTCCCTGCTTTCTGATATGCACTCGGCCAATCCTAGCCAGCATATGAAATATATAAAACTTTTGCACTATGTATTTTAAAATTAAGCGATTACAATAAACTCTTAGTAAATTTGTCTTTCTATGGAGGATTATACCACCGTTATTTGACAGGCTTGTAATATTACTATTACAAAAATATTTCATTCATGACATTAAACCCCTTTTTTCGCGAATTTGGCATGACATTTTTCCTGTTTTTTCTTCATTTAATAAAAAGGCTGTTTTCACAAACTTTGTTGCTATTTAAACAAGAAGTGAGTAGAGGTTGATTTCCGCTCCAGGATGCTCAAGCTTCCGCGGGGTAGGCGGTGAGTATCCTCGCCCCCCAGCGCCTGTCGGGTTTCACCTGTCCCACTCAACCCGCTGGACTTTGAATAAGCATCCTTGAATCATCAACGAACGAAGGAATGCGAATGCATTTTCGCGGGATTAGCACATTATGCTCCAATCAACCAAACTAATTTATTAATGTTTTTAATTGCATAATCTATTTAAAAACAACATTCTTTAGAAAAGAGCCAATAAAAAAAGACCGATATCCGAGTTGACATCCTCGAGATTTCAGCCTTTAGTTATATTGCTTAATTATGATGCACTTAATATAGAAGGAACCGGGCAAATAGTTTAATCTGCTAACTCCTAAATTTGCTTTGGATGTCCTGATCAAAAACAAAAACGGACATCCCAAAATCACGTTCTATATCAATGTCAACAAATAGGTCGATAAGTTTCGCCTGCAGGAAGTCTTCCATTTCTGATGGACGATTTTTCTTATACATTTCTTTTACCATTTCAGTTCGGGCTGCACGAAGCATTTGTTTTCCTTCATCTGCACTGGCAATAAACTTTTCTACAGGAGACAGATTCCCTTCCATCTCACAAATAGCCCAATTTTTACAGAAAGTTGTCCTGACCTGGCTTGGCCCTTTACCCATATGCTTTTTCCTGAAGGAGCGCACTAAGTTACTAAATTCAGCTTCATACTTATTCATCTATCCAACCCTCTAATATCCAATTATTTGCCCTAAAAAGCTTAAACAGCTATTCACTTTAATAAGTTAAGCAATTATCGCCCTTATTGTCAAACAAATAAGCCGGGTACCAGGTACCTATACCAATTGCAAAGTGGTATAGGTACCTGGTACCGCATCTATATTAACACTATGCCAATATTAATTTCTTGCCTAATTGTGATTTTGTGCTAATATTTTTGTTAGTTGAACAGAAATTAGGAGGCGGCTTACATGGACAGCCAAATCAGCAACAGCAGTAAAATTGTTAAATTTCAGGATGGGGTTTTGAAGGAAACACATGATGAAATTGTATCAGAACATCCATTAACCATTCATCTGAATGGTGAGGAGTTCGCCACTATGGTCTGCAGCCCAGATAACATCAAAGAGCTGACAATTGGCTTTCTGGCTTCAGAAGGTTTTATCCGGAGAATAGACGAAATTAAAAATATTCAAATAGACGAAAGCAAAGGCTATTCATATGTAGATTTACACGCTAAAACTATCACAGCAAGCCATGAGTTCCATTCCAAAAGATTCATCGGTTCGTGCTGTGGAAAAAGCAGGCAATTTTATTTCCATAATGATGCCCGTACTGCTAAAACCTCCACTTCAAAAATGACTTTGACTCCACAGCAATGTATCTCATTTATGGAGCAGCTTCAGGAAGGCAGCATTACGTTCCAGGAAACCGGAGGGGTACATAATGCCGCATTATTTTCAGCTGATGAATTGATAGTAAGCAGAACTGATATTGGCCGCCATAATGCATTAGATAAAATCCTTGGCTACTGTATTGAAAACCGTATTCCTGTCAGGGATAAAATTATCGCATTTAGCGGGAGAATATCTTCGGAAGTTTTGCTTAAAGCTGCAAAAATTGGAGTGGGCATTATCCTTTCAAAATCTGCCCCTACTAATCTCGCTATTAAGCTTGCAGATGATTTGAATATTACTGCGGTGGGTTTTATTCGCGGAGACACCTTCAATGTTTATTCACACCCGGAAAGAATTATTTCTGAGAAGCGAAGTTAATTTATCTTGAACACCAAAAATATATGAGAATAACAAATAAAAGAATCCGGGTTGGGTTCTTTTTTTGTTATAGGGTTCAAAATCTTAAATTTATCAATTACTGGTTATTTTTTATAATACGTTTCGCACCTGCTACCACGGGGAAATCCATTAATATCAGGATAACAAATTCTTAGAAGGAGGCAATACCTATGAAAATCACTGAAATGATGACAACAGAGGTAGAAAGCTGTTCACCAAATGCTACCCTTATGGAAGTGGCGGCAAAGATGAAGGAATTGGATGTCGGTGTAATGCCTATTACACAAGATAATGAATTAGTGGGTTTAGCAACTGACCGGGACCTGGTATTAAAAGGCCTTGCTGAAGAATTGCCGCTCGATGCACCGGTGTCCCAGGTAATGACCGGCGATCCGGTGAGGGGTACTGTAACAATGACACCTGAAGAAGCGGCTGATATTATGGCAGATGTACAAATTCGCCGCCTTCCTATCGTAGATGACGGCAAACTTGTGGGAATCGTATCATTAGGTGATTTAGCCGTCCATACCCGAACTGAAACTGATGCTGGAGAGGCTCTGGAAGAGATCTCCTATCCTTCTGAACCAAATAAATAAAAACAAAGAATGGATCTCTTTTTGGAGATCCATTTCTTTTATATTTTGCATGGTAAAAACTTCTTATACAACTCACTTTTTTGCATATAGGTGAATACCCTGATTATGCAAAGGAGGAATGCTTATGTATTATTTTAATGCACATGGAAACCTGCCTGTTTCATGGAACCGTGAAGATCAGGACTTCAGGGATGCCAAGAGCCAATGCCAAAAATATATGAATTACCATGTGATTGCCCAGATGAAGGACGGTTCTCAAGTTGAAGGCATCATCGAGGATATGGATGATGAAGGCGTAACAATGATGGTGCCTGAGGATGTTGAAGAAAATGAGTCAAGAATATATGGAGGGTATGGCGGATATGGAAGAAGAAGATACCGCAGATACCGGAGACGCCGTTTTCCATTCTATGCTTTTGCTTTTCCATTTATTTTCCCATTTCCTTTTTATTATTAGACTCTTATAGTATAGATTGTTTTTTTTGAACTATAAAGCTTGCCCGTTGATTACCGCCCCATTCACTCAAGCTGCCGCGGGGA
>NZ_JAGGQS010000047.1:75372-82440 GCF_018613175.1 Bacillus sp. ISL-47
TCAAGTGCCTTCCACTCCAATCAAATCAGTAATTAAAACTAGTTTGTAAGCAACAAACTTTGCGAAAACAGCCTATTATTAAGATAAGAATAAAACCCAAGGGCTTTTGGCAGCACCTTGGGTTTTTTTGCTATTCAACACCCGGGAACCAGCCAGGTGTATTTATAATTGCCTGCCAGAGCGGGTCTGGTACAATCAAACGACCCTGAGCATTTTTATCCAGCTTTGTTTCAATTTCTTCTTCACGCCCGCTTTGTAACTTTTCTACCCAATCCGGGTCTATTATAAGCTCACGACCAAGTGCAATCAAAGGAACACCACTCTTTTCCAATGCATGCAGCGCTTCATCTGCACTATATAAAGAGCCAACCCCAATAACTGGTATACGATCTCCAACACGCTCCTGAATAATTTCCATACGGGACCGTTTATCCTCCACTCCTCTTCTTGGTTCAGACCAGAAATCCTGCAGGGATACATGAAGATAATCCAGGCCCTTCTCCGCCAAAACATCAATTAAAGCTAAAGTATCAGCCATTGTTATTCCTGGTGTTTCAGGCTCTTCAGGCGAAAAACGGTAGCCTGCCAGGAAAGGCTCCTTAGCATGTTCATTAATTGTTTTCTTTACTTCTTCAATTACCGCCAATGGGAATGCCATTCTTTTCTCAAGATTGCCTCCCCATTGATCTTCACGCCGGTTAGAGTGCGGGGAGAAGAATTGCTGAATTAAATAGCCATTTGCTCCATGAATTTCAACTCCGTCATAACCTGCCTCTATAGCACGCCGTGTTGTCTCACCAAATGCTTTAATGATCTCTTCTGTTTCCTGTCCGCTAAGTGCCCTGGGCTCTTTAGCACCGCCGCGTTCTGACGCAACAGCACTAGCGGAAACAATGTCACCATCCGGCACCAGCTCAGGTGGACATTCTCTTCCTCCATGAAAGATTTGCAGAATAGCTTTTGCACCTTGCTTCTTTATAGCAGATGCAAGCCTTTTTAAGCTGGGAACCATCTCATCCGTATGCCCTGCAAACTCTCCTTGAAACCCTTTTCCGTTAGCTGTTACAAAAGTGCAAGCGGTAATTACCATACTAACGCCTTTTGAGCGGCGGGCATAATACTCTACTTCTGCATCGGATACTGTCCCATCCTCATTGGATGAAAAATTAGTCATTGGTGCCATTACGACACGATTTTTAAGCGATATGCCATTCGAAAAAGTAAAGTCTTCAAAAAGCGGCTGAAATTTTGGATTCATTACTGTCTACCCTCTCTGTAATTTTATATGTTTTTTTGTCAAGTTACAAAAACACCGTTTTATTTTCCTTTAAACTGGCTGCTTTTATGTAATACCTCTTTTTTAGGTTATCCAAAACGGTTGTTTATAGAAAAATTCCTTATAAAAACGATACAAATAAAAAGAGCCTAATTATGAGCAGCATTAACTCACATCAGACTCTTAGTTCTTAAAATAAAGGATGCGGAGGATCAATTCCTAAGACCGTTTCCCCATTTACAGTTAACCAAATATAGTAATGATCAATTTCAGTTTTAAGAATTTTTTCTATTTTAGCGATTAAGGTTTCCTGCATTTCAAAAGATAGCCTTGCTGTTTCTTCTCCTAATTCATAATCCTCTAGACCCATTAAATCTGCAATATACCTTGCTTCTTCATAAGAGACTTCAATATATTTATCATATTCGGATAGGTAGGCTGCTTCAGTAGACTTTACATTAAAAACTAGTAAAAGCATAAAGCTTAATAACGATATAGATATCTTTTTCATAACATTTCCCTCCTTAGATTTTCACTAATTCTTCTTTTAGTTCTAAAAATTTATCTAAGATGTACGGATTGTACATTTTTCCTCGGCATCGAATTAACTCTTCAAAAGCTTCCTTTGTTGTTCTTCCTTTTCTATATACTCTATCTGTTGTCATAGCATCAAATGAATCTACTATTGATATTATTGCAGCTTCAATTTCGATTTCCTCACCCTTTAATCCCTGTGGATACCCATTACCGTCATATCTTTCATGATGTTGTTCTACAATTTTTGCTGCTTCAATTAATGTAGGAAGACCAGTATTTTCTAAGATTTCTCTACCATATCTAGAGTGCTCTTTCATTATCTCCCATTCCTCAGAGGTGAGCTTATCTGGTTTTTGAAGTATTTCCAAAGGGATCTTGACCTTACCGATATCATGAAGAAAGGAAGCAAGGCTTAAACGGAAAAGTTGGCTTGTATTAAGGCCCAGTTTTTCTCCCAAAATCATAGAAATCTTACTAATTCTTGAACAATGATCAACTGTATAGCCATCTTTCTCTTCAATTGATACAGCCAAATCCTCAAGTTCTTTTGAAATTATACTATAATGATGAAACACTGGTTGAGATGAGACATAAATAAATTCTGTTAACTGTTCCGCATAAAAAACATAATGTTCTTTTACTGGAGATTTATAAAATACATCTCCTATTTTTAGAGAATTAATTTGGTTATTTTTTTTATATTTTAATTCACCTGAAAGGATATGAAAAAACTCCAGAACTTCAGATCCATATGCAGGCTCTAACCCCCATCTAGTCCCAGGATCCAACTTATGATAGATAACCTCTGTCCCGTCCCCGGAAGCGATTAAGGAGATTTGCAATCCCTTCATGTGGACTGTTTCAATGAAACTATCTTCATTTATAATGCCCACTCAATTACCCTCTTTCTAAAACTTTCTCTTATGGTGCTGTATGTATAATGTTTTTATAGAAACTAGTCTTTTTAGATATTATGTAACTCTTTTTTCCCTATAATGACATTCTAGTACATGATTTTCCATATTTCCACAAAAATTTTACTAGTTCCTTGATTTTCATGATAATGTTACCAATTTACAAGCCTATTTACCCGCTGTTCTTCCAAATAAAGTATTTTGTATGACTTGTTAAAAAAACCAGAGACCCATCTGGCCTCTGGTTTGAGTTCATTATTCTCTTTTATTAGGAGCCACATCTCTTTCGTTGTTCTCCTTTTTATGAAGGTTTTGGTCTTCAGGAAGCTGTGTCGTTCTTTCCATGCCGCTTGTATCTTCGCCCATACCTTTTAGGAAGGTAATCAGCAATGTGACAGCTCTGTTTACTTCTGGATCTTTTAATACTCTCACTAAATCGAAATAGCTGGTTTTTTCATCCGTTTCTTTGTATTCGGCCACTCGGGCTATACCGGAATTTAATTTAAGCAGCAGCGGTTCCAGCTGCTGGACATTTATTGTACCTAGTGTTCCGACCATAAGAAGCAGGTTTTTAATCGTGTTTGTTGCTTCTGGTTTGTCTACCGCTTTTACAAGTACATTTAATACTTTGTCTCCCTGTCCAAACAAGCCGTTTAATAGAGAAAGAACACCCCTATCATTCATATGGTTTACGACTGAAAGGAGTGCGAGAATGGATTCCTTATTGTCAATAAGGGCGTTCTCCACCTCTTCCAAATCCTTTTTGCGTTTATCTTCCGGACTTATTTCAAAACGCTTAATATTGTTAATCGCTTTAGCCATGCTGCTTCCGCTCCTTTTTCACCATATCTCCAGGGAAAATATAATCCTTTCGTGCCCACTTTTTCTCTACATTTACCCCTATTTGCGGCTGCGGGTTTCCATAGCGGTGATTTATTTTTGGAAGTGGGCTAATTCCTTCTTCACTAAGGATTTCAAGCTTTGCTTTTGTTTCCTTGTAAGCTGGCGTATCGGTATCCTTATCCGCATAGCTGCTTGTCAATAGGTTGATTGCTGCTTCGCCTCTGTCGTTCATCGGCAGATAGACCTCTTTGCCTTTAACCCTGTCTGTTATATGGCATTTTACTTTAACATTCCCGTAAGGAGAGGTTAAACGAACCAATGTCCCATCCTTCAGGCCACGTTCAGCAGCAAGATCAGGTGAGACTTCCAAGAAAACTTCCGGAGTCTTTGAGCTGATTCCCTTGGATTTGTATGTCATATTTCCTTCATGGAAATGCTCAAGCAAGCGGCCATTATTGACATGAATATCATACTCAATCGGGAACTCAAGAGTAGGTGTCCAATCGACCGGGTGAAGTCTCGCTTTGCCATCCGGGAATGGGAAGCCTTCCGTATACAAGAGCGGACTGTCTGTTCCGTCCTCCGCAACTGGCCATTGCAGACTCTTGTATCCTTCCAATCTCTCATAAGTTACACCTGAGTATATTGGCATAAGCATGGCTGCTTCAGCCATAATTTCGCCAGGATGAGTATATGTCCACCCTGCTCCAAGGCGATTTGCAACCTCTAAGATGATCTGCCAGTCTGGCTTGGAATCTCCAAGCGGCTCAAATGCCTGGTATAATCGCTGAATTCTCCTTTCTGTATTCGTGAATGTTCCCTCTTTTTCAAGGCTTGGACTTGCAGGAAGCACAACATCGGCAAACTCAGCCGTACGAGAAAGGAAAATATCTTGAACTACAAAGAAATCCAATTTTTCAAAAGCAGCTTGGACATAGTTGATATTGGAATCAACAAGGCCCATATCCTCTCCTTTTAAATACATCGCTTTTAACTGGCCCTCATGGATGCCTTCTACCATTTCGTGGTTATTCATTCCTACCTTTTCTGGCAGCTTCACTCCCCATGCATTTTCAAACTTCTTTCTCACTTCAGGGTCAGTAACTTTTTGATATCCCGGCAGATTATCTGGACTGCTTCCAAAGTCGCCTGCACCTTGTACATTATTATGGCCCCTTAAAGGATAGGCACCTGCACCTGGTTTAGCGTAATTTCCTGTTACGAGAAGCAGGTTGGAAATGGCGGTACTTGTATCGCTTCCGCCAAGGTGCTGAGTAACCCCCATTGCCCATAATGCACAAACAGAATTTGCTTCATGGATCATTTCTGCTATTTTAATCAGATGTTCCTTAGAAATGCCTGTTGTTTTTTCTGCGTATTCGATCGTAAACTTTTCAAGATTTTGTACAAATCCCTCTAATCCATTTACTTTTTCACGTAAGAATTTTTCATCTGCCCAGCCTTGGTCGATAATATATTTTGTTACAGCAGACAGCCAAACCATATCCGTACCTGCTTTAGGACGAATAAACAGATCTGATCGCTCGGCCATTTCATGTTCCCTCAAATCAGCAACGATGACCTTTTGGCCGTTCAGCTTTTGGGAACGTTTCACCCTAGTGGATAGTACGGGATGCGATTCGGAAGTATTGGAACCGATAATAAGCACCAATTCAGAGTTCTTGATATCCTCGATTGAACCGGCATCTCCTCCATGCCCCACTGTACGGAATAACCCAACAGTCGCAGGTGTCTGACAGTATCTAGAGCAGTTATCGATATTATTTGTTCCGATAACTGCCCTGCCCAGCTTCTGCATTAAGTAGGATTCTTCATTTGTACACTTTGATGATGTAATAAAACTGAGAGCATCAGTTCCGTTCTGCTCTTTTATTTCAGTAAATTTCCGTGTGATCAGATCCAGCGCTTCCTCCCATTCAGCTTCCCGGAAAGAATCTCCTTCGCGAATTAAAGGCTTTGTTAAACGTTCCTCACTGTTAACAAAATCCCAGCCAAATTTCCCTTTCACACAAGTTGAAATCCCATTTGCCGGTGCTTCTGCCTGAGGTTCGACCTTCAGGATTTCCCGCCCTTTTGTCCATACATCAAAGCTGCACCCAACTCCACAGTATGTGCAGACAGTCTTTGTCTTTTTTATTTTTTCTTCGCGCATAGCTGCTTCCATATCGGATATTGCCAAGATGGATCCATAACCTGTCTCTACATTTTTGGTGATTTCAATCATTGGCCGGAGCGTGTTTTTGGCAATCCCTGTCAAAAATCCCGCTTCTCCTTCCATTCCTTTTTCCATCATGGCATTACAAGGGCAAACAGTGGAGCAGTGTCCGCAGGAAACGCAGGAAGATTCATTGATTGGCACATCATTGTCCCAGATGACTCGTGGACGCTGTCGTTCCCAGTCGATTGTAAGCGTTTCTGTGACCTGGACATCCTGGCATGCCTCGACACATCTGCCGCATAATATGCACTGGTCGGGATCGTATCTATAAAAAGGATGTGAATCATCTCTTTCATAAGGCTTTTGATCGAAAGGAATGCTTTGATGGTTAATTTTCATCGCTTTAACGGTGTTATGTACTTCACATCCCCCATTGTTATAATCACAAACTGTACAATATAATTCATGATTAAAGAGAATTTTATCCATGGCGATGGTCTGGGCTTCTTTTACATTAGGGTCAATCGTATCTATGACGTCCCCATCTTTTATTTTTGTAGAACAGGAACGCACCAATTCTCCATTTACAGAAACAATGCATGTATCACACGTTTCGATTGCACCCAGGCTCGGATGGTAGCAAACCTGTGGAATTTCAATCGAACTATCATTTAATAATTGCAAAACGGTATTATCCGGATTTGCCTTTAATTCTACTCCATTTATTTTTATATTCAGAGAATCTGGCAACTCAATCAACATCCTTTCAAAAATTCAGTTTCATAGGTTTTCACTACCCTTGATTAAAAAAGTTAAACGTTTAGTAAATGATATTGGTTAATAACGATAGGCATTTTCATAAAAAGCGAAGTAAGTGATTTACATCATCACCTTGATCAATCAAATTCATTATCATTAAGGTGCAGACAATAAATTTTTGGAGGTTATTATAGTGGAGAGACAATCAATTGTATCTGCAATGGAATATAGCGATAAACAGTTTACCAAACGGATTCTTTTTAAAAAGGGTGAGAGTACCGTATTCGTCCTTAACTTTATGCCGGGTCAGGAGCTTCCTGTCCATAAGCATCCGGGTACTGAAGTATATTTGATGGTTCTTCAAGGGGAAGGAACACTGACGATTGATGGAAATCCTACTGAAGTTGCTGAAAGAGATGTCATCCATGCTAGTGGTGAGGAAGAGTTTTCTTTTAAAAACACCGGAGACGAACCCGTTAGCCTTTATGTTATGCTGAACAAAATTCCGGATGAAAGATATGCGCAGAATATTTAAGCACATCGAGTAGGAGGGGGTGACT